>DASXMT010000441.1:0-3521 GCA_036495505.1 Acidimicrobiales bacterium
CATCCGGGACTCTTGAGACGTCTTTCCCACCGACAGCCCTCGCGTACCAGGCATGCTGACAGCGTTGCTCCAGAGCGACCGCGCGTTGATGCACGGCGCGGGCCGAGCGACCGAGGATGAAGACGCCGTGCCCGGCCAGGAGCGCCATCGACGCATCGCCCATCTCGGTCACGGCTCGCCGTGCGCTGGTCGGGTCGTTCACCGGCCCCTCGTATTCGTCAACCAGCGCCAGCGTGCCGCCGCCAAGGGCCGAGCTCTGGTCGAGGATCGGGGGCATCTCGCCCAAGTCCGCCCAGACAGTGCCGAAGAGTGGATGGTTGTGCAGCGCCCAGCCGATGTCGGATCGGGCCTTGTGCAGTTCGAGGTGGAGAGGGATGCCAAGGGGGACCGGCCACTCCCCCTCGACAACGCGTCCTTCCAGGTCGATGCGCAGTACCTGCGAGGGTCGGAGCTCCGCCCACGTCAGCAGCCACGGGTTGCACAGCAGGGTGCCGTCTCCCAGATTGACCGTGATGTGGCCGGCCAGATGGTCGTTGTACCCCTCTCGCCACAGGGCTCGGGCAAGCACGACCAACTCCTCTCTTTGCGTGAGATCCGGCATCAACTTCTCGGCGGTCGGGGTGAACATTGGAGCCTCCTCTCACACGGGCAAGACGGGGTCAGGCAGTGGATGGCGATACAACGCAGCTGCGTTCTCGCAACACATGGCGCGAAGTTCGTTGGTTGGAATGTGTCCCCAACACTCTTCAATCACCCTCTGGGTGTCAGGCCACGTTCCGTCGCCGTGCGGGTAGTCGACCTCGACCATCACGTTCTCGACCCCGATGGCATGACGTGTGTCGATCGTCGAAGGATCGTCAAGCGTGCAGAACCAGAAGTTACGCCGTAGCACCTCTGATGGTCGGACCTGCCAACCCTTGCCATACCCGGAGCGGTCAACCATGTTGTCCAGGCGATCGATCAGCATCGCCACCCAACCGATTCCACCCTCACTCATGGCGATCTTCAGGCTGGGATGCCGGAGCGGATATTCGGACCACAACCACTCCGTGGCAGCTGTCAGCGACCGCTGACCGAAAAGAGTTGCGCCGATTTGGAGTGGTGCACCACCCGGCGGCCCGACCTCGATCCCCGAACTGCCCACATGCAACGAAAGAACCATGTCCGTCTCGACGACGGCCTCGATTATCGGGTCCCAATGGTGGCGCTCCCACAACGAAGGTAATCCGATCTCGTGCGGGCGCTCTGGGAAGGTCACTGACGTGAAGCCTCGTTCGGCATTTCGTCGTATCTCGGCCGCGGCGAGCCCTGAATCGGCCAGATAGGTAATGCCGAGCGGCACGATCCGATCCGGGTGGCGCGAATACCACTCTTCGAACAGCCAGTCATTCCACGCACGAACGCAGCCGAGACCGAGCTCTCGGTCTGGGCACTCGAAGAAGACCCGCCCACAGAACCCCGTGATCTGTGAGGGGAAGTTCACCGACGCCCACACACCGTTTATGTCCATGTCGTGGACACGAGCGTCCACCTCGTAACACCCAGGACGCATCTGATCGAACCGGAAGGGCTCCAGGCCATGGCTCTCGGGTCGGCGCCCGGCGACGGCATTCATCCCGACTTGGGTGTAACGCTCTCCTTCGAATTCCCAGACCTGATGCCCCTGCGGGGTCTCCACGATCCGTGGTGCTCGGCTCTGGACTGCCGCCGGGAGTCGGCCTTCAAAGGTGTGTGCAGGCTCGACGACGTGGTCGTCGACGGATATCACCGTGTACCGCTGTGTACGGACCTCGGGTTCGGGCAGGAAGAGCTCGGTGTCGAGGGCGGTCATCACCAATCCCCGTTGTCAGGTTCCATGAACAGGGTCAACAATAGGTGCGGCTTCCGTTGAGCGCTGTCCCGTCAATCCGAGAGGTCACCGCCTTTGGCACTCGGGCCATTGCTGCCCGCCCGGGCACAATCCGCTCGCCGTCCTGACATTTCGCGTCCTAACCACTTTCACAGGCGCGCTCTCAGTTGAATACTGGGGCCCAACCCCGAGAAGGAGTCGCCATGGTTGCTTTGGTCGTTGTCGTGACGTTCGTGGTCCTCCTGCTGGGCGTCCTTGTCGCCGGCCTCCTGCGCAGCCACGCGGACATCCTGCGATCCCTCCACGAACTCGGCGTGGGCGTCGGCGACCCGGCCGGCAGATCCGACGAGCAGTCGCCTGTACCAAGCGCTGCTTCCCGCATCCCGACGTGGTCGCAAACCTCCACCGCGCTGCACCCCGCACCGACCGTGGCTGGGGTCACGCCGGCAGGCGACGCTCGCGCTATCGCAGTGAACAACTCCGACGACTTCACCCTCCTCGCATTTCTCTCGTCGGGCTGTGCGACATGCGCGTCCTTTTGGGCAGCACTTCAGGCGCCGGAATCCTTGGAACTCCCTCACGGTACGAGGGTGGCCATCATCACCAAGGGGCCCGACCGTGAACTCCCCGCCGAGGTGGCGAGGCTGGCGACAGGGCGCGTTCCCGTCGTCATGTCGACCGAAGCGTGGCTCGAGTACGAGGTTCCCGGCTCGCCTTTCTTTGTCCTTGTCGACGGAGCTTCTGGTGCAGCAGTGGGACAGGGCGTGGCGCCGCACGTCGGACAGCTACTCGACCTGATCCGACGAGCGGAGCATGACCGAGGGAGTCATCACCGGACACGTCGCGGTTCCTCAGCCCACAGGAATGGACCAGAACGAGAGGCCGACGCGGACGATGTACTGCAGATGGCCGGAATTCGACCCGGGGATCCCAGTCTGTATCCGCAAACCCTCGAGGACGTCTTTCCATTCGGGACGGGCACGGCGTCCGATTCGAACGGCGGATCATCGGCCGGGACGCAATAGATGGCCACCATCCGGGCTCACGGGATCGCGGCGCAGTTGCCGGGTGGCTTCGAGGGACGCATCTTCATCCGTCCAGCATCCGTCGGCGTCAGCTACCCCGTAGGACAATTCGCCACGTTCCCTATCCCTGACGACATCGGCGACTTCGGTAGCGGTGCGGTCACCTTGATGGGTCCAGACGATGTCTTCGTCACCCTGTTCGAATACGGCCCAGAGAGCCTTGGAACGGCCCTGTTCCGTCCGCAAGGTCGTCCGTCTTCCTTCAGCACTGACGACTTCTCGCCGATGCGGCTGCGCAGGGGCATCCCAGGCCAATCGGGCGCACAGCGCTTCTTCACCGAGGGGGACCGACCCTTCTCGTTTTACGCCGTGCTTGGAAGCCACATCAGGCGCGAGGCACTCGTCCCCAAAGTCAACGGACTCATCTCATCGCTTTCCATCAGTCCCGCTTCAACGACAATTCAAACGGCGTTCCCAAGATGGAACTGATCGGCATCTTCTTCATTGCTTCCGGTCTTCTGATGCTGGCAGGCGTCGCCAAAGCTGTTCGGCCCGACGACACCGCCCGCGCACTCCTCCTCTTGTCGGGAACCAGGATTTCGCGTGTCCCGTCGTTCAACGTGACGCGTCAGCTCGTAAGGATCGGT
>DASXMT010000442.1:0-2806 GCA_036495505.1 Acidimicrobiales bacterium
TGCCCCCGATAGGCGTGCGAGGCCGGGTCGTCGGCCCCCCGATAGGCCTCCACCTCGACGATCCTGCCCACCCGGCCGTCATTCATGACCAGCTTGTTGAGCAGCCACGGCGCGATCACCAGGGAGTCAGCCTCGAGCGCGGTCGGTTCCACGGGGAGGCCGAACGCCCCGGGCCCCGAGGGCGTGGCCCCGACGCTGTCGGTCACCGAGTATGCACCGGGTGCCCGCTATCCATCGATCAGGGGGTCCCGATCCGGTTCCGGTCCGACTCCACCCGGTGAACGAACCGCTCCAGCTGGACCTTCACCGGGATGGGCCCAGCCGCACCCGGCGTGGTCCGGCGGGTGACGGCCACGCCCGGCTCGAGGAGGGCGACCGCGTCCTCGCCGAGGGCCGGGTGCGCCTCGACCAGCTCGACCAGCGGCACGTGGCGCTCGATGGAATCCCGGACGAGGCCTCCGACAATGGAGTGTGCCTGCCGGAACGGCGTTCCCTGCTCCACCAGCCACTCGGCCAGGTCGACGGCGGCGGCGGCCGGCCCGTCTGCAGCGGCCTGCATCCGTCCGCCGTCGAACGCCACCGTGGCCAGCAGCCCGCTCAGGGCCGACAGCGCCAGTCGCGCCTGTCCTATCGAGTCGAAGAGGGGCTCTTTGTCCTCTTGCAGATCGCGGTTGTAGGAGAGGGGCAGGCCTTTCAACGTCACCAACAACCCGGTGAGGTTCCCGACCAGGCGACCTGCCTTACCCCGGGCCAGCTCGGCCACGTCGGGGTTCTTCTTCTGGGGCAGCATGGAGCTGCCCGTGGCATAGGCGTCGTCCAGGACGGCAAAGCCGAACTCCTCGGTCGACCACAGGACCAGCTCCTCGCCCATGCGAGAGAGGTGGATCCCGAGCAATGCCACATCGAACAGAGCCTCGGCCACGAAATCCCGATCGGAGACCGCGTCGAGCGAGTTCTCGAACCTCCCGGCGAAGCCGAGGTCCTCAGCCACGCCATCGGGGTCCAGAGGAAGGGATGATCCGGCGAGGGCCCCTGCACCCAATGGGGACACGTCGAGCCGGTCGATGGTGGCGAGCAACCGGTCCACGTCTCGGGCCAACGCCCACCCGTGAGCCAGCAGGTGGTGGGACAGCAGCACCGGCTGGGCCCGCTGCAGGTGGGTGTATCCGGGCAGGTAGGTGTCGCCCGCCGCCTTGGCCCGGGCCAGGAGGACCTCCTGGAGGGCAATGACCCCGGTGGCCACCTCGCGCAGGGCTCGCTTGGTGTACAGGCGCAGGTCGGTGGCCACCTGGTCGTTCCGGCTCCGGCCGGTGTGGAGCTTGGCGCCCACATCACCGGCGATCTCGGTCACCCGTCGCTCGACGGCGGTGTGGATGTCCTCGTCGTCCGGGGCGAAGGACAGCGTCCCTGCCTCCAGCTCGCCTTCCACCTTGTCCAAGGCGGCGAGGAGGACATCCACCTCGTCGGCGTCCAGGATGCCGCCCCGACCGAGGGCGCGCACATGGGCACGCGACCCGGCGAGATCGTCGCCGGCCAGCTCCTGATCGAAGTGCAGGCTGACCGAAAAGGCCATGACCTCCTCCGCCGTGCCACCGCCCAGGCGACCGTGCCACAAGGTCATGAGGAGACGACACCCGATTCCGAGGCTGCAGGCGCAGGGGCAGCCGGTTCAGAGGCTGCTGGCGCTGATGACGCGGGCGCAGGGGCAGGGGCAGGGGCAGCCGGTTCCGAGGTTGCGGACGTCGGGGCTGCCGATCCGGGGGCAGCGGTGCCGGGGTTGGCCGAGGGAACCTGTTGGCGCGCCGACCAGGTGGCCACGCCCTGGCCCCACAGTCGGACGAAGCCGGCGGCGTCCTGATGACGGAAGGTGTCGGCTGCCTCGTAGGTGGCCAGACCGTAGTCATAGAGGCTCACCGGGCTGCGACGCCCGACCACGAAGCACTTGCCCGGCTCGCACCGCAAGCGGACCTCGCCGGTCACGTAGGTCTGCGATTCGACGAAGAACGCATCGAGCGCCTGCTTGAGCGGCGAGAACCAGAGCCCGTCGTAGACCAGCTCGGACCAACGGGGCTCCAGGCGGGCCTTCTCGTGGTGCAGGTCACGTTCCAGCGTGAGGTCCTCCAGGTCGCCATGGGCCAACAACAATGCCAGTGCGCCCGGACATTCGTAGGTCTCCCGGCTCTTGATCCCCACGCGACGGTTCTCCACCATGTCCAGCCGGCCGAATCCGTAGGCGCCGGTCACCTGGTTGAGCTCGGCGATGAGCACATCGGCATCGAGCAGTCGGCCATCGAGGGACACCGGCACCCCGGACTCGAAACCCACCACGATCTCGACGGGCTCGGTGGCCGTCTGCCTGGTCATGGTGTAGACGTCCTCGGGCGGCTGGTTCCAGGGGTCCTCGATGACCCCGCACTCGATGGCCTTGCCCCACAGGTTCTCGTCGATCGAGTAGGGCTTCTCCTTGGTCACCGACAGGGGGATACCCCACGTGGCGGCGTACTCGATGCACTCGGCGCGGGTCAGTCCCCACACCCTCGCCGGGGCCAGGACCTCGAGGTCGGGGGCGAGGGCGCGGGTGCCGACCTCGAACCGGACCTGGTCGTTGCCCTTGCCCGTGCAGCCGTGGGCCACGGCGTGGGCGTCGTGGCGCCTCGCCTCGGCCACCAGATGGCGGACGATGACCGGCCGGGACAGGGCCGAGACCAGCGGGTACTTGCCCTCGTACTTGGCGTTGGCCAACAGCGACGGGACGCAGAAGTCCTTGGCCATCTCGGCCCGGGCGTCCACCACGGTGGCCTCGATG
>DASXMT010000443.1:0-4096 GCA_036495505.1 Acidimicrobiales bacterium
GTTTGGGTGAGCTGGGTGGTCACTCCCTGGTTCGACGGTGCCGGCACCGACACGAGAGGCGCTGTAGTGCTGCCCGGGCTCAAATCGAAGATCTGGGCTGCTGTTTCACCGCTGTAGAGCTGGGGAAGCAGCGTCTCGAGCGTCGGCAGGTTCGCGGGTGGCAGCGGCAGGGCGGGAAGGGAGATGTTGGCTTGGGACAGGTAATAGGCCAGATCGTCGCCAAGGATTCCCACGCACCCGGCGCCGGGCAGGCTGACCAGGGCGGTCTCGAGGGGGCCCACTGCGGTGGCCAATTTGTTCATCAGGCTTTCGCCCTGGGCGTCGAGGGCGGCGAAGATCGGCTTGAGGGCCGGTTGGTTGTAGATGAGGTCGAAGACGGCGTTGGTCTCCGCTCCGCCCGCCTCGATCCAGGGGCTGAACTCCTTCAGCACGGGCCCTGACAGTGCGAGGAGGGGCACCGCGTAGGGCAGGAAAGGACCGAACAAGCCGAGAGAATTGATCACAGTGCCCGTAAACGGGCCCGCTGCTCCAAGAACTGGGCCAAGGCCGAAGAGAAGGCCGCCAACGGAGAGCGACGGAGCAGGCTCGACGGGCAGTGGGAACGGGCAGGTAAAGGCCGAGGCACCCGGCAGCGAGCCGGTGGGCAGCGAGCCGGTGGGCAGCGAGCCGGTGGCGGACGAGGCGGTGGGGAGGGTGTCCGCGGAGGGAGAGGTGGTCGGTGTCGCGAATCCCCCCAACGCGGGCACTTGGCTCGTCCCGGTAAGGCTTGACGCCCCGGTGCTCCCGCCTGTCGCGGGCGGCGCGGGGCTGGTCGGCGCCGCCTGGCTCGACGGTCCCGAAGCTGCGACCCGCGACAGCGGTGGGGAAACGACATAAACGGCGACCACCCAGGCGATGACCGTCGCCAAGATCCACCTCCGATCCACGAGCGGGCGGATCATGTCTCGCAGGGCTGAGATCACAGTTCCTCCCAGATAGTGGGATGGCTTTGGACCGCGGGCTCGGCGCCGAGAGGTTCCAGCCCACCTGCTGGGACCGGGACGCGCCGGGGTCCCGAACGCTCGGCCATGGCCGGGTCGTTGCCCAGGTAGGACTCGAGCACCGCCGGGTCGCCCAGCACCGAGGCGGGCGTGCCGTCGCAGAGCACCCGGCCCATGTGCATGCAGATGAGCCTGTCCGAGACCGTCCTGACCAGCGGAATGTCGTGTTCGATGAGGGCCATGGTCATATTTGTGTCGTCTTGTAGCTTCAGTAGAACGTCGGAGAGTGCCTCAACCTCACGCTGGGCGACACCCGAGGAGGGTTCGTCCAAGAACAGCACCTCGGGATCGTGGGCCATCGCGCAGGCGATCTCGACGATCCGACGGGTGCCGGTCGATAGTTCGCGGACGAACGAATCGCGATAGCGGCCCAGGTTCAGCCTCTCGAGCAGTTCGTCGACTCGCGTTTGGGTGTCTTTCTCGGAGCGCCGGGCTGCTCCGGTCCTCACGATGCACAGCAGCGGGTCTCGGACCTCGATATGACGCTCTAAGGCGATGGCGACCACCTCGGCGACGGTGAGAGTGGGGAAGAGCTTGGCGTCCTGGAAGATCCGGCCCAGCCCGCGCGCAGCCCGCGCCGAGGCAGAAAGGCGGGTGACGTCGTGGCCCAAGAGGTGCAGCTGGCCCGAGTCGGGAGCCAAGAACCCTGAGCAGATGTCGAACAGTGTCGTCTTCCCCGCTCCGTTGGACCCGATGATCCCGAGGATCTCCCCGGGTTGGATCTCCACCGAGACGTCGTCGAGGCACACCACTCCTCCGAAATGTTTGGAGATGTGGGTGGCGCGAAAGACGGGGGACGCAGCGTCCTCCCCACCGACAGCGGAGGGGCGGTGGTCCCGGTCCTGCCTCGACCCGTTTCCCCGGATGGCGCCGGCGGCCCGTGGGGTGGCCGAGTCGTGGGAAAGAAACACCGAACGCAGCAAGTAGTCCCGTTCCACCAGATCCGCTGTCGGGCCCGAGAAGCGCACCTGACCTCGCTCCATGAACACCGCCCGCTCGGATACCTCGGCGGCGACGTTGACCGACTGCTCGACCATGACGATCGTGACCCCTTGGGACCGAAGCTGGCGAACGGCGTCGAGGAGTTGTCCGACCACGAGCGGGGCAAGCCCGAGGGAGAGTTCGTCGATCAGGAGCACCTTGGGCGCGCACAGCAGCGCTTGGGCGATGGTCAACATCTGCTGTTCGCCCCCCGACAAGGCGGCGGCCTTGGAGTGCCAGACCCGCTCGAGTGAAGGGAACAACGCGACGCACTGGTCGACACGCGCTTTGGCGTCTCGGCCGTCTCGGCGGGCCCGCCACCCGGCTACATCGAGGTTGTCGGCCACCGTCAGCGACCCGAACACCCCTCGGCCTCCGGGGACAGTGACGATGCCGGATTTCACTCGCTCCAGAGGCGACAGATCGGTGATGTCTCGACCGTTGAAGCTCACCCGACCACTGTTGGCACCGAGCAGACCTGCGACCACCCGAAGCACGGTCGACTTGCCGGCCCCATTGGTACCGAGCAGCGCGACGATCTCTCCCTCCTCGACGGCCACCGAGGCCGAAAAGAGCACCTGCAGGCTTCCGTATCCGGCGTCGACCCGGTCCAGGGCGAGCAGACTCGTGGCGCTGGGTACGGTCTCTTCTCCGCCTGGCACGGCAACCACATGGGCGGTGTCCTGGACGGGAACGGGATCGAAATGCGCCTGCTCCCAGATGCCTGCCACTTCGATGCCCCGGCGCCGGGCCAGCACCGCCAGCCCCCGGTCCCGCAATCCGTAGGCGACCTGGGCCAGACCCCCAGGGAAGATCATGAGCAGAACAAGGAATCCGACTCCGGTGGCCAGGAGCTGGGCAGAGCCGGTCAACAGGTTTCCTACAACTTCGACGTAGGCCACGCCGAGAAGGGCACCGCCGGTCGAACCGAGTCCGCCCAAGACGACCATGAGGAAGATGCTCAAGCTCAGCGTGGGGTCGAACCCCAATGGTGGAATACCGCCCATCAGAAGCACGTACAGGCCGCCGGCCAACCCGGCGAGCGCCCCGGAGAAGGCGAAGGCGACGAGCTTGGTGCGCAGCGGAGAGATGGAGAACGCCGAAGCCGCCTCTTCGTTGTCGCGTGTGGCCAGGATCACCCGCCCGGCCCGGCTGTTGCGGAGATTGGTGGTGAGATGCAAAACGAGCATCAGGAGCACCAAGCAAAACCCGTAGAAGACCCACGGCGAGTCGATCGATACGCGGCCGAGAAGCGTGGGTCTGGCCACCACAGTGGGAGTGATGGCCGGGAAGTACAGCGAGTTGGTGAAATACGAGTTGACTGCAACGGAGAACACCAGGGTGCCCGCGGCCAAGAGCATCCCGGGTAGCCGCAGCGCCGGGAGACCGATCATGGTGGCGATAGCGGCGCCGACCACCATAGAGACCCCGAGAGCCACGAACAGATCGATGTTGAAGTGCGCCAGCAGGCTTCCCGTGGCACAGGCGCCTCCGGCGGCAATGGCGAACTGGCCGAGGCTGATCTGACCCGCCCAACCCGACAGTGGCACGAGCGACACTGCGATGATCCCGATCATGGCGGCGGTGGAAGCCTCGAAGATCTGCGTCCGGTCGAAGGTGATGGGGATGATGACCGCCACGACGACGAGGAGGGTCGCGACACCAAGGAACCTGGACACTTGGTACTCGGGCAGCCCGCGCAAGACGGCTGGCACCCGTCTCGTAGCGGCTCCGAAAATCTCGCCACCGAGGGTCTCCCCGGCGCGGGCCCGACGGTGTCGCTGGAGGAGCAAGGCCACGAGCACGACGATGAAGATCGCGACGTCGGCCTTGGGTTGCCCGCCGATGGGGAAGGTCTGCAGCGTGGCCTGCTCGAGCACTCCCAAACCCAGGGCCGAAAAAATGGCCACCGGAATGCTGGCGAAGCGGGCGATGACCGCGGCGGTAAGGGGGATGACCAAGGCGCTCGGGTCGACCGCCACCGACAAGTTGGTGTTCTCGATGGGCTGCGCGACCAACGCCGCCAACCCGGCGAGCCCGGCGGCGACCCCCCAAGCCACGGTGGACAGCAGGCG
>DASXMT010000444.1:0-1635 GCA_036495505.1 Acidimicrobiales bacterium
GGGCGGTGGCATCGGGGTTGCGCTGGCCGAGATGGCCGTCCGCTCCTGTATGGGTTTCGCCGTGGCGGGCATCCCCGATCACCGCGCCCTGTTCGCCGAGGCCCCGTCGCGTGTCGTGGTCTGCACCGATCGCCCCGACGAGCTGATCGCCCGCGCCATCGATGCGCAGTTGGGGGCGTGGGTCCTCGGGTCGGCGGGCGGCGATCGCCTGGTGGTCGACGGCCTGGTCGACGTCAGCCTGGACGTGGCCACCACCGCATGGAGCGACCGCCTGCCCACTCTTTTGGACGACCTGGCTCCGGCCGGGGCATAGCCCCCCCGCCGATCTCTGTGCGACCACCGGCCGCCGTTCTGATCTGCCCGGCCACGGGGCGCCGTACTGATTTACGCGGCCACGGGCCGCCGTACTAATTTACGCGGCCACGGGCCGCCGGGCAGCCAGGCGCTCGAGCACGCGGTCAGGCACCTTGAGGTCCCCCGTTCCGGTGCCCACGGTCAGGTCGGGCTTGATCGTCCCGTGGTGGTCCGACCCACCGGTGGCCACCAGATCGAAGCGGTCGGCCAGGTTCACCAGGACCTGTCGCTGCCTCGGCGAGTACCGGCCATAGATCGCCTCGATGCCGGCGAAACCGTGCTCGGCCAGCTCGCCGATGGTCTGGGCCAGCTCGGCCGGCTCCAGATCGAGGCTGTAGGGGTGGGCCAGGACGGCGACACCACCCGAGGCCCGGGCCAGCCGGGCCACGTCGACGGCGTCCAGTCGGGACTTGGGCACGTACGCCGGTCCGCCGTTGCCCAAGTACTGGTCGAAGGCCTCCTGGATGGACCCGACCACCCCGTGGCGTACCAGCGCAGTGGCGAAGTGGGGTCGGCCGACGCCCTCCTCCCCGCCGGCGATGTCCACTACCTCCTGGTAGGTAACGGGGAGCCCGATGGCGGCCATGCGATCGGCCAACGCCACGTTTCGCTCGAGCCGGTCGTCCCGCAGCCGGACCAGCTCCTCGGCCAACGGTCCGCCGTCGTCTTCTACGAAGTACACGAGGACGTGCATACCTCCGTTGCCGACGGGGCGACCCGAGATCTCGCAGCCGGGGATGAGATCCACGCCCAGCTCCTCGGCGCGCTGGCGGGCGGCCGGGAGCCCGGCCAGTGAGTCGTGATCGGTGAGGGCCACGGCCGAGCAACCGACCAGTGCGGCCAGCTCCGGGATCCGCTCGGGCGGGTCGCTCCCGTCCGAGACGGTCGAGTGGGTATGGAGGTCGATCACCCAGGTGAGGCTATCGGTTGGTCCCTCGCAGCCCTCCGGCGGTGGGGGCCGACCTGGGAGTCCGTCCGTAATCGATCGGTCAAGTGGTCCGGGCACTAGTCTGCACGTGAGGGAAGTCGCTCGTTACGGGCAGCCCTTCAGCGACGAGCCCGACGACCCCCGGTGACGACGGTGATGAACCGATGATGGAGGCCAAGGAAGCGTGTGGTGTCTTCGGGGTCTATGCCCCGGGGCGCTCAGTCGCACATCTGATCTTCGATGGTTTGTACGCCCTGCAGCATCGGGGCCAGGAATCGGCGGGAATGGCCCTCAGCGATGGCGACGCCATCACCGTGATGAAGGATATGGGCCTGGTCACCACCGTGTTTGAC
>DASXMT010000445.1:0-4190 GCA_036495505.1 Acidimicrobiales bacterium
GTTGTCTCTCTTCGTCTGCCAATTGCTTCACTCGATCCGGACGGTCGAGCCTGTGGACGACGAGGACACAGCGACGTTGTGGACGTCACGGCGACGACGACATCGCGATCGAAGGCCAAGATGTCGGACCCAAGCTCCGAACGTCAGCCGACTCCGACGTCGTCTCTTGTAACACCCCTCAAGCCACCGAACCTGCCCGCCTGGTCGGCCACCGAACGTGCCCGTCAGATCAGGGCCGAGGTGCGCTCACACCGCCTTGCGGAACTCCACCCCTTCGCTCAGCAGGCGAGTGGTCTCTGCGATGTCGTTGACGGGGACGATCTCAAAGTCCAGGAATGGACTGAACTTGGCTGAAGCCTCGCCCAGGGAATCCGGATTATCCGTCTCGACGACGGCATACCCGCCGGTACCGTCCAATCTCCCCAGGAACTGGTGGAACGTTTCGTCAGCGGGTGGCGTCCATTTGCTGAAGACCTGCAGGACGCGCTCCTCAGTTGCTTCGTTGTCAGCGCCGGAGCCTCCTGTCCGCACTCGCCAGCTCACCATGAATTTCATAGGTTGTGCCTCCCTCACATTGCACCTGCCAGTGCGCCCCGATAGAGGCGCCTCTCTCAGTGAGTATGCGCCTACGTTCCGAGGGAATCAAGGGGCCTGCTCCGTTGGAGCGGGGCGCCCCGCTAGGACCAAGACCTCTGGTTGTGAGGCAAATCCAGCCAGAACGGGGTTAGCCGAGGCATGGGAGGTCGTGGTCGACAGACCACCAGGGTGCCTCGGACTTGCCGGGTCATAAACCGCCCGGCGAGGCCTGGCCGTGAAAGCCAGACTCAGGGCTCCCAGCGCAGGCCTCCCAACTCAGGCAGACCCTGGACCCGGCCCGCCCGTTCAGGTCTCCCAGCTCAGGACCGGCCGGATCAGGACTGACCAGCCGTCTACGAGCTCTCCTCGGTCTCCGAACCATCCTTCGGCTCGAAGTCGAGGGCCAACGAGTTCATGCAGTAGCGGAGCCCCGTGGGATTGGGCCCGTCGGGGAAGACGTGGCCCAGGTGCCCGCCGCAGCGCGCACAGGTGGCCTCGGTGCGCACCATGCCGTGGCTGCGGTCGGTGTGCTCCTCCACTGCTCCCTGGTTGACCGCTTCGTAGAAGCTTGGCCAACCCGATCCCGACTCGAACTTGGTGCCCGCCTCGAACAGCTCGGCCCCGCACCCGCCGCAGGTGAACACGCCGTCGCCGTCGACGTGGAGGAGCTCCCCCGACCAGGCCGGCTCGGTGCCCTTCTGGCGCAACACGGCGTAGCGCTCAGGCGACAGCCGCTCCTGCCACTGCTTGTCGGTCAGCTCCACCTTGCCCGTCGTGCCTGTCGTCTCGGTCGTGTCTGCCATGGCCATCCTCCTCAAAAATCCGTCCGCCACCGCCCGTCATACGCCGGGCCCCGTACCATTCAAAAGATTAAACCCCTTGCCACCTGGGGATGTTCCCGCCCGAGCGAGGAATCGACGGGTTTGTCACCGAAACGCATTTCGGGCATGAGGACCGATCCGGACGGACGGTAGAGTCCTCCGGGACCCAGGTTCCCGCCTGGACCCGGCACTACTCCGTAGTGCTACTCCACCAGCACCCCAACTCCACCAGCACGCCAACTCCACCAGCACCCCAACCCATGGACCTACGAGACCAACCCGAGGACGAGGCCTTCCGCAATGAAGTGCGCGCTTGGCTGACCGATCATGTGGTCGGTGAGTTCGCCGCGCTCGGTGGCCGCGGGGGGTCGGGGGACGAGACCTACGGGTTCGAGACCCGCCTGCGCTGGGAGAAGGTGCTGGCCGAGGCGGGCTGGACCGGTCTGGGGTGGCCCACCGAGTACGGGGGCCGGGGGGCGTCCATCGCCCATCAGGTCATCTTCAACGAGGAGTACGTGAAGGCCAAGGCACCGGGCCGGGTCAACGTGATGGGGGAGGGGCTGATCGCTCCCACCATCATCCACTACGGCACCCCCGAGCAGAAGGCGCGCTTCCTCCCGGCCATCCGCAGCGGCACCGAACTGTGGTGCCAGGGATACTCCGAACCCAATGCCGGGAGCGACCTGGCCAATGTGTCCACCAAGGCAGTGCTCGACGGGGACGAGTGGGTGGTCACCGGCCAGAAGGTGTGGACGTCGTTGGCCCACACCGCCGATTGGTGCTTCGTGGTCTGCCGTACCGAGCCCGGGTCGGTACGGCACAAGGGGCTGTCCTATCTGCTCGTTCCCATGCGCCAGCCCGGCATCGAGGTCCGCCCCATCACCCAGCTCACCCGGACCTCCGAGTTCAACGAGGTGTTCTTCGACGGGGCCCGGACGGCTCGGGAGAACGTGCTGGGCGAGGTGGGGGATGGGTGGCGCGTGGCGCTGGCCACCCTGGCCTTCGAGCGGGGGGTGGCCCTCCTCGGCCACCAACTGACCTTTCGCCGGGAGCTCGACCATCTCGTCGAGCTGGCCCGGGCGAACGGCAAGTCCGTCGACCCGGTGATGCGCCAGCGGTTGGCCGGTGCCTACGCCGAGCTCGAGATCCTGCGCTACAACACGCTGCGCAGCCTCTCGAGCATCGACGGCCCGGTGGCGCCGCCGGAGGCCTCGATCATCAAGCTGTACTGGGCCACGTGGCACCGGGCCCTGGGCGAGCTGGCTATGGACATCATTGGCCCGGCTTCCATGGTGGCCGAGGCCTTCCCCTACGAGCTCGACGAGGTGCAGCGCTCGTTCCTCTTCAGTCGGTCCGAGACCATCTACGGCGGGTCCAACGAGATCCAAAAGAACATCATCGGCGAGCGGGTCCTGGGGTTGCCGCCCGAGCCCAAGGCCGACACCAAGGCCCCACAGAGGCCAAGCCCGCAGTGACCAAGCCCACACAGCTCAAGCCCACACCCAAGCCCGAAGGGGAGTACCGATGACCGATGACCGCACCGCGCCCGCTCCACCCAACCCGCCTCCGGGACACGGGCTGCTGGACGGGAAGATCGTGGTGATCACCGCGGCGGCGGGCACGGGCATCGGGTTCGCCACGGCCAAACGATGCATCGAGGAGGGGGCCACCGTAGTGGTGTCCGATGCCCACGAGCGGCGTCTGGGCGAGACGGCCGATCAGCTGGCCGAGCTGGCCGGGGGCAACCGCCCGCTGGCACTGCGCTGCGACGTCACCGACGAGACCCAGGTCCAGAACCTCTACGACGCCACCGTCGATGCACACGGGCGCTTCGACGTGGCCGTGAACAACGCCGGCCTGGGGGGACAGGCCGACATCGTCGAGATGACCGACGAGCAGTGGTCGAAGGTGCTCGACATCACCCTCACCGGTACCTTCAGGTGCACGCGGGCCGCGCTGGGCCACCTCTACGGCCTGGGTGGCGGGGTGATCGTCAACAACGCTTCGGTCCTGGGCTGGAGGGCCCAGGCCGGCCAAGCCCACTACGCCGCGGCCAAGGCCGGGGTCATGGCCCTGACCCGGTGCAGCGCGGTGGAGGCCGCTCCCTACAACGTGCGGGTCAATGCGGTCTCGCCGAGCCTCGCCCACCACCCGTTCTTGAGCAAGGTGATGGCCGAGGAGGAGCTGGAGGAACTCAGCCGCAAAGAGGTCTTCGGGCGGGCGGCCGAGCCCTGGGAAGTGGCCAACGTCATCGTCTTTTTGGCCAGCCAGTACGCCACCTTCATGACCGGCGAGGTCGTGTCGGTGTCGAGCCAGCACCCCTGACAGGGCCACAACTGCACCCGCACCGCGGCTGGCGTGTGCCGTGGCCGCCACTGCGGCCCGAGCCGGGAACCCCCGGTCGCTGACCTCATCATTGGGAGAGGTGGTGGCGGGCGGCATAGGTGGCCGCCTCTGTGCGGTTGACGCAGCCGGTCTTTTGGAGGATGGCCCGCACGTGGTTGGCGACCGTGTTCTGACTGATGAAGAGCTTCTCGCCGATCTCGCGGTTGTGGCTCCCGGTGGCCTCCAGTTCCAGCACCTCCTCTGGAACCACGCTCTTCGAGCTCGCTCGACTAACCTGACAGCGGTGTCCGTCCTCATCGACCCGCGAGGGGATCTCCAATGGGAGACCATCCCAAGCCTGGTGGAAGACGCAGCCGCACGGTTTGGCGAGACCGAAGCGTTGGTCGATGCCCACGGCCCAGATGGCAGCGTCATCCGGCTCAGCTTCGACCAGCTGGCCGAAGATGT
>DASXMT010000446.1:0-2133 GCA_036495505.1 Acidimicrobiales bacterium
ACGTGGTGCGCGAGGAGGTGTTCGGGCCGGTCATCGTGGTGGTGCCCTTCGACGACGAGGAGGAGGGGATCGCCATCTCCAACGACAGCTCGTACGGGCTCTACGACTACGTGTTCTCGACCGACACGGCACGCGCCTACCAGGTGGCCAGACGACTCCGGGCCGGGAACGTGGGCATCAACACCACGGGACGGAATCCCTTCACGCCCTTCGGTGGGTTCAAGATGAGCGGGGTCGGTCGGGACGGAACCCACTTCGGCATCGAGGCCTACAGCGAATTGCAGAGCATCGTCTGGCCGGCGTGAGGGCTGCCGACCTCAGGTCAGTGGGGCGCGATGCGAAGGCGTCGTCCCTGTGGCCGAGCGCTGGCCCCGAGGTACGACCGTTCGATCATCGTGGCCAGGGTGGGGGCCAGCCGATCCGGGTTGACCTGGGAGTGCCGCGAGGTCACGTAGTTGTAGGAGCGGTCGATCAGGATGAACAGCAGCGCCGCTTGGACCTCTGGATGGACCCGGGACTCTGTCTTGGCCGCCATGATCGGGGTCAACAGCTCTTCGAAGAGGGCGTCGAATGCCTTGGTCGCCTCTCCCGAGATGGTGGAATCGGGGACGGCGTCCCGTTCGAACCAGGCGCGGATGACGCCCCCGTGCGAATCGAGCAGGTCTCGCCAGTGCTTCAACAGCTCGATGAGCTGGCCCCGCGCCTCTTTTCCCGGCGTCACCGAGGCAATGGCTCGGGTGGTCACCCGCATGTCGACGAAGCAGATCCGGCTCAACTCGGTGAAGAGGGCGTTCTTGCTCTTGAAATACCGGTAGAACGTGGCCCGGGAGGTGTTGGCTGCCTCGATGATGTCGTCCACGCGGGTCCCGGCGTAGCCGGTCTCGGCGAAGACACGCTGGCCCGCCTCGAGTAGCCGGTTGCGCAGATCATGGTCCTGTCGGGGCTGCGGCACGGAGGCGCCCGTGCCTTTTTCCGGACCCTCTTCCTTCCCCATCGGAGGAACACTATCCGAACGACGTTCGCGGACCTCGCTATGACCAGGGAGAGGCGGCCGCTCGGCCTGGCGTGCAGCTGCCCATCGACGGGGACGCGATCGTCAAGTAGGGAGGGCCGCCGACCTCACCGGGTCAGCGGGATGACCTCGGCCCCGAACGCGCCGATCTGGTCGACCAGTTCGGCCGCGCTGCGGCTACGCAGGCGGACCTGCAGGTGTGAGGCACCCACGGCCGCCCACTGGCGAAGCTGTTCGGCCAACTGACCCGGCGATCCTGAGACTGCGTGGGGCCCGAGGTCCCAATCGGCAGTGCCGACGTACATGGGCATGGCGAACCCACCGATGGCGAACGGCTGGGTCCGACCGAGCTCCTCCCGTCGCTGGCGGAGAAAGGCGATGGCCGACTCCATGCCTTCGGGGGGTGGGCCCTGGGGCAGCCAGCCGTCGCCTCGTTCCGCCGCTCGGCGCAATGCCGGACGGGAGGAGCCACCGACCCAGATGGGCAGGTGGGCCTGCGTGGGCCGCGGCGACAGGCCCACGCCGTGCACCGACCAGCGATCGGTGTCTACATCGGGGAATTCGTCGTCAAAGGCCGCTCGGATCACGTCGATGGCGTCATCGGTGATGCGACCGCGCTCGGCAAAGGGGACGCCCAGGGCTTCGAACTCGCCCTCGACGTGACCAGCGCCCACCCCGAGGATGACCCGTCCGCCCGAGAGGTGGTCGAGGGTCATGAACGACTTGGCCGTGACCAACGGATGGCGGTAAGCCGTGATGAACACGTGTGACAGCAGGCGGACATCGGTGGTGAGAGCGGCCAGCCAGCCGAGTGTGGCCACCGTGTCGTACCACGCCGTCTGCATGGTCTCCGCCTTGTCCCGGGGGATGGCCACGTGATCGCAGACGGCGATATAGGAGAACCCGGCACGGTCGGCGGCGCGGGCGATGGCGGCCAGCTCATCCTGTCCGGCGCTGTCCTCCCAGGGTTCGCGGTACAGCTTGGATCGCGACTGGATCGGCAGTTGCATGCCGAACCCGACGGTCGGCTGGGACGTGACGGTCATGGTTCCCCCCAGGGGCTTGTGTGTACGCCGATGGATCTCACGGCGTTTGATGGGTACTGGGTCGATGGGTGCTGG
>DASXMT010000447.1:0-2614 GCA_036495505.1 Acidimicrobiales bacterium
TCTCGTGCACCCGAATGTCCTAGGTCGGAAATGACCAACCCAAGGTGTCCATCTCCGGCAGACGACGTAACTCTGCCGAAGTCATTACCTTCGGATTGCTCGCCATAGCGTCCTTCGTTTGCGTGTCCATCAGTAAGGCACGTCACCGGGAGACCGAACTTCGCCTGAAGTCGCAGGGGCCTGATACGAGCTAGTGGGCGTGAAAGATCTCTATGCCATTGCTGACAAGGGCGACGAAGACCTTCCCGTCACCGGCTGCAGCCGAGTGAGTGACCCCGTCTACGGTGGTCTGGCTCAACACCTTGCCGCTACGAGCCGAGATGACCGAGAGTGGTCCGCCAATACCGGGCGCCAAGAAGTCGCCAGTCGACTGGTCGAACGCCACCTGGTCGCAATTGGGAAGCGAGGAGAGGGCATGCACGATGGCTCCGTCGTGCATGTTCATGATCATCTCCCCGTGGCCGGCCGAGCAGCCGATCAGGGCCTCTTGGTTGGCCGGGTCGAGGGCCAGACCGGTCGAGTTGCACCCAGTAATAGGAAACGAGCCGATCTGTTTTTTGGACTTGGGGTTGATGACCGCTACAGCTCCGAGATCAGGGTTGGTTGCCGTAGTCTGGGGGACGTTCAGATAGAAGCGGCCGGTCTTCGGGTCGTACACCGACTGCTCGAGCCCCACAGCACCCGGGAACGAGATCTTCCCCACGACTTGGTCCTTGCTCGGATTCGAATGGACTGAGACGAACGTGGCGAAGGGAGTACTTTCGCCCGGGTTGGCGATGAGTATCAGATGATCGACCGGGTCGTAGGCCATCTCGTCGGCCCGGCACTGACCACCGGTATCGATCGTCTTCGCGAGCTTTCCCGAGCCGGGTGAACTGAGCGTGTACTCCTGCAGCGTGCTGTTACCGTTACCGACGAATACCTGATTGGAACCCCCCACCGTCAGGGAAAGCACGCCATCGGGCCCGCGTCCTCCAAGGGCGCCGCAGCTGGGTACGGTGGAGGACTGGAGGTCTCCCTGCCCGAAGCTGCCGATCAAGGCGTCGGTCTTCGCGTTCACCGCGTCGATGACACCCTCCGCGACGTAGACCGTGGGCTTCCCGAAGGGCGTCCCGTAGAAGACGATGTCGGGCAGCCCAAAGTTCGGCGGCATGACGGTGGTGATGGGAGCGAGCGATGTGGTGGTCGCCGCCCCGGTCGAAGCAGGAGCGAGAACGAGTGTTGCGAGGGTGAGCACGACAAGAGCGAGACACGAGGCCACCGAACGCAACATCCCCAAGCGGTGGTCATCCATCTCGGTCAACACACGTCAGCGCGAGACGGTGATGCAAAAGCGCGGGGTCCCCAGTGCCTGAACCAGGACACGAAAGAGTGGAGGGAAATGCTCCGTGCCGATCGCAGTCTCGATCCCCCCGAGGTCAATGATGCAGTCGTCGGTCCAACCGAGGTCGTGCAGTACCGCCACGACACCGGCCTTCGCCTCCGCAGCGTCCCCTGAAACGAATATCGTTGCTGCTGGCAACGTCGCCAAGGGGTCAATCATCATCGACACGTTCATCGTGTTGAGGGACTTCACCACGCGCGCCCGGGGGAACTTGGCCTGAGCCAACCGGCCGACGCTGTCATTGGGATAGGCGAGCGACATGTCCTCGGCGAACGGGACAGACATGTCGAGCACGATTCGATCTCCAAGGACATCCTCGCCGATTGCGTCCAATGTCTCCAGGAGCACCCTCCCTGGGATCGCTGTGATCACCAGCTCGCTGGCTTGCACCGCTTCGGCATAGGTCACCGCCCCAGGATGTTCTTCGGGAGTGCGAGAGCCAATGGTGACTTTGTTGCCAGCATCGCTCAGTCGGCTCCCGAGGGCCACGCTGACCTTGCCTGTGCCGAGAATCGCTATGTTCACTTGCCCTCCGATATATGCAGCGGAAGACATGTTTTAGTGCCCGATTATCGGCTTGTCAAGGTTCGTTCCGGCTCCCTTGGGCCCCGGCGGATTGACCCAGTTCGTGGCCACGTCGGTACCGGCGAGCCATCGCCTGGTGATAGCGCTGCCACCAACCTTCTTGGTAGGTGCAGTGGGCGATCCGCCCCTCGTCGTCTTCCCATCGGTACACGCTGTCAGTGAACGAGAAGTTCGGCCAGGCTGGCAGCCGGGCCATGGCGAGAGCTCGGCCCTGGAAGCGGTATTGGCGCCCGGTCTCGTCCTCGGCACTGATCTCTTGCTCCATCGCGGCGAAGAGGTCCGGGTGGTACCTCGTGACCGACCGGCGCACCGTGGTGAGATGACGGGTGACGCCGTCACTGCAGACCCAACCAAAGTGGTGGCTCGGAGTGTCGGCCGGGACCTCGTACAGACCCTTCCAGGCGGGATCGGTCTCGAGTGGTTCGAAGCCGATCTGGTTGAACATCAGGTCCGTCCCAAAGTACATGGGCGACCATCCCACGGGGGGTGAAAGCCTGTCCGCTTCGCTGCGGACCTGGCACCAGGACCGGTCCCGGACCGTCGCGCCATCTACTCGATAGTCGTCGGGCCCGAGGCGGAGCACGCCGGTGCATTGCATGAACTGCTCGCTCCCTCCAGGACCTTGTTCGGCGACGGCATCAATAT
>DASXMT010000448.1:0-1906 GCA_036495505.1 Acidimicrobiales bacterium
CCCTCATCGAGGGCGGCTGGATCCTGTGCGGCGAGCCAGACGAGGTGGCCGAGCAGGTGGCCAAGTACCAGACCGTCGGATGCGACCAGCTGGTATTCGGGCTTCCCTCCGACTCGATGGCTGAGGACGAGGTCTACGAGATGCTCGAGCTGTTCGGGGCCAAGGTGATCCCCCAGTTCGACTCGGACCCGGTGCACTCCACCACGCGGTACCGGGAGAAGGCGGTGCGCAAGTACCCCGACTTCACCTTCCCGATTCCCGAGATCTCCGTTGAGGTGCTGCCGACCAACGCCCAGATCCAGCTGGACGGTACCCGCACCCCCTGAGCCACGGGATCGTGGCGACGCCTCGTCGACCGACCGGGGGCCCGCTCGCGGGGGAAGCGACCAAGAGCCCGTCCAAGCCGCTGGCGATAGGCGATGACCGAAGAGAGAGTCCGAACGCCGGCAGCCGGGTCGGGGCAGAATGGCCGGGTGAATTTGGGAGTGCGCGACCGTGTTTACCTGGTGACTGGCGGCAGCCGCGGCCTTGGGTTCGCTACCGTCGAGGCGCTTATCGCCGAAGGCGCCCGCGTCGTCCTCAGCGCTCCACACGAGGCTACGGCGTCCGCTGCTGTGGCCCGACTCTCGCAGCATGCCGACGTAGCCAATACCGTCAGCTGGGTTGTCGCCGATAATGGTGATCCCGCCGCCCCCGGCCAACTCATTGCCGAAGCCCAGGACCGTTTTGGCCGGCTGGACGGTGCGTTGATCAGTACCGGCGGTTCGCCTACCGGGACCGTCACCCAGACATCAGACGATGCCTGGCGGTCAGCTTTCGAAAGCGTGTTCCTCGGCGCCGTCCGACTTGGCCGTGCGCTCGGAACTGAGCTGAGCGGCAAGGCCGACGACGCTCCCGGGATCGGCTCCCTCCCAGGGACGGGCGGCTCAATCGTGTTCGTGTTGGCCTCGTCTGTGCGCGTTCCGCTTGCGGATCTCGCACTATCGAACGGGATCTTCCCGGGCCTCGCTGGCGTGGTGAAGACGCTGGCCGACGAGCTCGGTCCCGCTGGAATCCGGGTCAACGGGCTCCTGCCCGTCCGGATCGCCACCGATCGGGTGCGAGAGCTTGACGCGCGCAGCGGCGACCCGGATGAGGTGCGTGCCCGCCTGTCACAACGCATCCCGCTACGCAGATATGGCGAGCCTGAGGAGCTCGGGCGGGTTGCTGTGTTCCTTCTCTCTCCCGCCGCCTCCTACGTCACCGGCGCGATGGTCCCGGTGGATGGAGGCGCGATCCCTTCGATCTGAGCGCTCAGAGTGCTCTAAGGCAGGTATGAGTAGGGCCGGAGCCACCAGCACTGAATCCGTCCGAGTCCTCCTGGGCATCGAGTGGACAGCGGTAGGTTGGTCGTATGTCCGAATCAGTGAGCCCGTCGCCGATCATCGACTATTTCGTCCATGAGATCGAGCCGAGCCTGCCCGAGGACGGGAAGGCTCGGATGGCCGGCTATGCCGACCGCATCGCGGCGACGACCCACCATGGCGACTTCAGGCGAGCCTGGCATTGCGCCGATTGGGCCATCCGGGTGGCAGAAGCTTCGCCTGGGTCGACCCACGGACATCTGGTCACCGGCCTGAAGGAGAGGCACACGCTGTGGAAGGACATGATCTTCGGCGCTGAGTTCGGAATGAGGCACGTTGACGGTGTTGGTCCGGGACAAGACGCCGAGATCCAGTGGGTCGATGACGCCGTGGCCGTTGCCAAAGCTGAGGCCGATCGGTCCGGCTGGGAAGCGGTTCCCTGGGAGGAACTACTCGACCAGATGCTGGCGGTGGCGGCGCCCAAGTCCTGAACGCCGCCGGTCCGCTGGCTGAGTGGCTACTCGTCCAGAACGGGTTCGATGGCGTCCGGATCGACCTCTTCG
>DASXMT010000449.1:0-9033 GCA_036495505.1 Acidimicrobiales bacterium
CACCGTCTTGGCGCTCACCGGCATGGACGGTCCCTACGTGATCGAGGCTCAAACCGGATCCCGACGCGTCACGTAGTAATTACCGTCCCGTCACCGTGGGTTCGTCCCACGTTCACGCTGCCGTCGTACAGTCCCGGGTAACCCAGTGTCGACGGAGGCCTCCCCATGCGCTCAGTGTCCATCCGCTCAATCAACGCTCTTGCCGCAGCCGGCATCGGCCTGCTCGGAGTGCTGTACGCATCCGGTGGATCAGTCGCCAGCGCCTCATCGCCCGATCACTTGTGGCCGATCGGCAACCCGTCAACGGTCAGCGATCCCTGGCCGATCGGCAACCCGATCGGAAACCCCTGGCCGGGACAGAAGTTGAACGTGCAACAGATCCTGGTGGGCACGTCACTCCACCACTCGTTCACGCCCGCCGGGTCCATGACCACTGCCTCGGAGGCCTTGAGCAATCCTGACGACATCACCCGGCTTGGCAACGACCTCTTTGTCGGGTTCCAAAACGGCGTCGGTCCTCAGGGCCAGCCGAGCGCCGACGGCAACCCCGACAGCACCGTCGTTGAGCTGACCCTGAGCGGCCAACCAGTGGGCCAATGGGACATCGCGGGCAAGGCGGACGGGGTCACCGCCGACCCCCAGGTGAACGGGGTCATCGCCACCGTCAATGAAGACGCCAATTCCGCCTTGTACTCGATCACGCCGTCGGCCGGTAGCCCGGTCACGCAATACGCATACAGCGAGCCCCTTCCACACGACGGTGGCACCGACGCCATCTCCATCTATAACGGCCAGGTTCTTATCAGCGCCTCCGCACCGGGTACGACCGGTGCGCCGGCCCCCCAGGCGACGTACCCGGCCGTCTACTCGGTGGCGCTCGATCCGAACACCCAGGTTGCGACGGTCACGCCCGTCTTCTACGACGAGGACTCGGCAACGGTCGCCAATATCAACAGCCCGCAGTTCGAAGAATCGAGCAAGCTCGGCTTGACCGACCCCGATTCCAACGAAGTCGTTCCGTCCGCCAGCCTGAGGTTCGGAGGTGACTTCATGCTGACGAGCCAGGGGGACCAACAGCAGATCTACCTCAACGACGCCGGAGGATCGCACCAGTCGCTCTCGGTGCTGTCGCTCTCCCAGTCGGTCGACGACACAGCGTGGCCGACCGTTCCGGGAGGAGGAAGCCTCTATGCCACCGACTCGACCAACGACGCAGTCGATCTGGTGACCGGTCCATTGGGCTACCTGCCACTGGTCGTCGCCACACCATGCGGAGCGAACAGTGCACCGGCAACGTGTCCGGCGCCACCGACCTATCCCGCCAACTACCTGGCCACGCTCAACCCGTGGACAGGACAGGTCAGCCCACTCGCCGTTCAGGGAGCCGCCTTCGTACCTCAGGGAGGCCTCGTGTTCGTCCCTAGTCAGTCCGGCTTCGGCGGCGATCGAGACGGTTCTTCTGATCAATCCTGAGTCGGCGGCCCCTCTCCGTCGCCACGACACCGACTGGACTTCCGGGAGGCTCGTGTTAACTATGGGGACATGCCCAGCGACACCGTTTCGTTAGCCGGTCGCCCGATCCACCGGATGGGATTCGGGGCCATGCAACTTCCCGGCCCCGGCGTGTTCGGTCCGCCTGCCGATCGTGGCCAGGCTCTCGCCATACTGCGCCAGGCGGTGGACGCCGGCGTCGACCACATCGACACCGCCCAGTTCTACGGACCCGAGGTGGCCAACGAGCTGATCCATGAAGCTCTCTTCCCCTACCCAGCGGAGCTGGTCCTGGTATCCAAGGTCGGCGCCAAACGCGACGGGCAACGCCAATGGCTGCCGGCCCAGGGTCCCGAGGAGTTGCGCGCCGGGGTGGAAGCCAACCTGGCCACCTTGGAGCTCGATCAGGTTCCCGTCGTCAACCTGCGGCGACATCCCGGCTCCGACGTGCCCTTGACTGAGCAACTCGACGCCATGCAGGCCCTGAGGGATGAAGGGCTCATCGGCGGAATCGGGCTCAGCAACGTCACCCTGGACGACTATCGGACGGCCCAGTCCCGGATCGAGGTCGCCTGCGTTCAGAACGCCTACAACGTGACCGAACGCAGCGATCAAACACTCTTCGACGCCTGCCGGGACGACAAGGTTCCCTTCGTGCCCTTCTTCCCTCTGGGATCAGCGTTCTTCGCCGACAACCCCGTCCTGGATGCCCCGGCCGTCGAGGACGCGGCTCGGCGCCTCGACGCCACCCGCGCCCAGGTGGCCCTAGCCTGGCTGCTGGCCCAGGCACCTACGGTGCTGCTCATCCCGGGCACTTCCTCGCTGACACACCTGGAGGAGAACCTGGCCGCCGCCGAACTGGTCCTCGACGAGACGGCCATGGAGGCTCTCGACCAGGCGGCCATCTGACCGTTCGGGTCGGGTGCCGCCACCGAGCAGGTCAGCGATGCTCCGTTGGGAGCGTGCCAGTGGCGGCGTTCGGATCGGCCCCCAAGGACTCAGCGGCGAGCTCGTCCTTTCCACCGGGATTTCTGTCCCCTTCGGTCAGGCCACCACTCGTCCCGGATGACCTGCGCTTGGATCACGAAACCACAAGATTCGACGCACGGGCCCGTTACTCCAACGCCCCAACTCTTAGGCGATGTCGGGTCGTCGCTTATGGGTTGGGGCACGCAATCGGCCGACCATCTCGCGGCTAACCGCTTCACTGCTACGTCTTGCATAGCTACGTTGCACGTAGTAAACATGGAGACATGGCACGAAACCGACAACAGACAGGTCTCCGGCGGCCCAATGATCCACCGGTGTTGATCCTGACCAGCCTGGCGTCCGGGCCCAAGCACGGTCACGCCCTGGCCAAGGACATCGAAGCCTTCGCCGGGGTGGCACTCGGTCCAGGCACCCTCTACGGGGCCATCACCCGGCTCGAGGAACGCGGGCTCATCGAGCCGCTGGACAGCGACGACCGCCGGCGCCCCTATCGCATCACGGCGGCTGGGTCGGCCGCCCTGGCCGATGTGGTCAACGACATGCGGCGGCTCGCTGACATCGGCGCCTCGCGCCTCGGGTTGATCGCCGGTGCACTCGCGTGAGCGGCCGCCCGCCGGAGAGATTCGGTCTGCTCGGTTGGTACCCACCGAGATGGCGGGACCGATATGGCGACGAGTTCGGCGCGCTGATGGAGGACGCCCTGGGGAACAGGCCGCCGACGCGGCGATTCCGTCTGGGCATCGCCCTGGCCGGGCTGCGTGAGCGCGGCCACGAGGCGGGGGTCACGGGCGATTCGATGTTGCCGGCCGACCGGGCGCGGGCCGGATCACTGTTGGTGTTGTGCGCCTGGGCCCTCTTCGTCGTGGCCGGCAGCAGTTTCGCCAAGCTGTCGGAAGGCTTCGGGCTGGCCGTGCCCACACGGACGGCGCCTCTGGCGTCGGGCGCCTACCGCGCCGTCATGGTGGTGGGCATCGTCACCTGTCTCGTGGTCAGTGCCGGAATGGCGATCGCCGTTCCCGCTTTCCTCCGCTTCCTCAGGGCGGGCGGGTGGACCACGATACGCCGACACGTCGGCCGAGCACTGATCGCCACCGTCGTGGCTGGCGCCGCCCTGGTTGCGCTCGTAGCCGTGGCCAACACCCTCACGCCCGCCCAACGCAACGCGGAGGTCGCGGCCCACCCGGTTGTCTGGTACTACCTCGTGGAATTCATCGTGACCATGCTCCTGCTGGCCGCGGCGCTGGCGCTCTGGACCGCTGCCGCCGTGGTCGCCGCCCGGGGTCTGGACCTACCTCGACCTGTCCTTTGCGCTGAGGCGCTCCTTGCCGCCGGGGCGGCGGTGGCCATGGTGGTGATGACCGCGGCGACGGCGGTGTGGTGGGGCTCGATCGCATCGTCGGCTCACTGGTTCCTCCAAGGCACCCGGGCCGAGTCCGCCGGTTCGCCACTCAACGCACAGCTGGTCGGCACGATGGTCCTGATGCTGGTGGCCAGCGTCCTTGCCGGCTACGGGGTGAGCCGCGTGGCGCGGTCGTGGCCACAGCTCCGTTCGGGCGCCACCTGACCGGCTCACCCATCGGTTGGCCGCGGTAGCGTCCGGGGTCATGGCTGAGCCCGGCGCCAGACGCTTGCGACGACTTGCCGAAGAGCTCGAGGAATCCGGCCTTCATCTCAAAGGTTCCGAGACCCTTCCGGCCATATTGGTGGAGGAGGTCGACCATGCCCTGCGGCCGCCCGTCCATGAGCGGCGCGTGGTGAGCAGCGGCACGATCCTCGATCCCCAATCGGACCCGAATACGTGGGCGGCCGGAACCGAGCTCACCATGACCCGCCAGTCGCTCGGACAGCAACCTCTGCCGGACGCCCGCCGCTTTGCCGATGGACTGTCGAGCTGGATCCTGCGCCGCAGCGCTGGCCCAACGGAGTGGATGGTGCTCGACCGTCCTGCGGGTTCGGAGCGGGATCTGGTGGTGCTGGCCGACGTGCTCGAGGCCACCATCGTGCAACGGCACCCGGCCGGGTCGGTCCGGGTCGCCGGCACCTTCGGGGTGCTGCGCTGGAACGGTCTCGCCTGGCACCACGAGCCACCGGTGAGCAGTTGGATCGACATCGTCACCGCCAGTGGGGCCCACGGCGACCCCAACGTGCTCCAGGCGATGCTCGAGTTCGCCGTTCATGATCTGGGGTCGCTGGGCATTGGATCGCTGCTCATCTATCGACCCGACGCCGTGCCTGGTCCCGCGGTTGAAGAGCGCCTGCCAACTCCACCGCCTCTCCGAATCCGTTACGCCCCTCATCTCGCTCCCCTCCGCCACGCGCTGGCCCAAGTCGACGGAGCGGCCATGTTCGACGCCGACGGAACGCTCCGGAAGCTCGGCGTTCGGCTGATACCCACCGCGGACGCCGAGACGACCGTTGAGCCGTTCGGCGGCACTCGCCACACGTCGGGTCGCCGATACAGCCATGACGATCCCCAGGCCACCCTGATCGCGGTCAGCGAGGACGGCCCGGTCTCCGTACTCCGCGACGGTGCCGTGCTCGGCCGGTCCCCCTACGACGACTGATCTGGGGTCGATGCCGCTTGGCGCCATTCCTCGCCAAGGTACGTGACAAAGGGCAGGCTAGGGACATGCCCACCGGCGCTGACGCCCGCCACGTCGTCGTCCTGGCCCCCATGCCCCTCGAGATGGAGGCCATCGTCACGGCCTTCGGGCTCAGCCCCGCCAGCGGGGCGCCGGGCTCGCGCTCGACAGGCCACGTGGGTGCGTCCGACGTCACCGCCATCCATATCGGCATGGGCCCGCCGTTGACCCGCGCTGCGACGTCCCGCTTGTTCGACGAGACACAGCCGAATTACCGGCCCGTCGACCATGTCATGATCGCCGGCATCTGCGGTGGACTCGACCCCGACCTCGATGTAGGCACCCTGATCAATCCCGAGGTGGTCATCGAGCACGCCAGTGGCATCGCCTACCGCCATGACCCTCCGGGGGATGTGCCTCGGATGGGCAAGCTCATCACCACCGAGGGCGTGAGCCTCGACCCTACGCTGGGACAGCGCTTCTTGGACGATGGCTGCATCGGAGTGGACATGGAGTCCTCAGCCGTTGCTGAGGTATGTCAAGCGACGGGTTGCCCGTGGTCGGTCTACCGGTGCATCAGCGACCGAGCCATCGACGGATTGCTCGATGAACGGATCGTGGCCCTCACCAACCCCGACGGTTCGCCCAACTCAGCCGAGATCGAGCGGCTCATAGCCGCCGAACCCGAGCTGATCGAGCGGCTGACGCGCCTTGCCCATGACACCACGCTGGCTGCCCGGCTGGCCGCGGAGGCTGCCGCCCGGGGATGCCTGGCCCTTGACGCTTGAGCCGGCCCGCCCGGTCAGAGACGTTGATCCTCAGAGTCGATGCGGCGGGAACTTGTCCGGAGGGTCCTGGTACTCCGTCGTGTAGAAGGTGTGAGCACGAAAGTCGGCGATCGTGGCCCCTTCGGGGCCGGCCCAGAAGCTGTACGGGGTTCCGGCGGTGCGAAACACCCCCTGTCCGGGCCCGAGCACCCGATTGCCGTGGTGCACCTCGCCAGCGAGGACGAGCTCGATGTAATCCACGTTATGACGATGCTTGGGCAGCGTCGTTCCCGGAGCGAAGGTGAAGATCGTGAAGCTCAGGCCATCGGTCTCCGGGTTCGACACCATCACCCTGCGCCCGTTGCGCCCGGCGAAGTACTCCATGACTCCCGGGGGTCTGCTCCTGCCTGTCGGGTCCGGATCCAAAGGAGCGAGGCGTTCGTCCTCGGATCCTTCGCTCACGTCGAAGTACAACGACCTCGGCTGATCACTCGGTTCGCTCATCAGCTGACCCTTCCATCTACCCGCTCACACACTGGACGTTCGAGAGACTATGTCCGCGCCCGCTCGGCAACGGACAGAGCGAAAGAGGGTAGAATCACACTGTCGCAATAGGTATAGTGCCGTAGTCCATCACGGGGGCCCAAACCATGGAACGGAGAGAATTCATCGTGGTGACCGCGGTGAAGTCGGATGCGGTCGATGAGGACCCCCGGTTCCAGGGCGTTGGACCGTTCGTGCCGACAGTCGAGGGGTGCCGGTGACAACCGAGCTGTCGCGCCACTTCGATCCGATCCCGCCGAGTCTGGACGATGTACTGGATGCCGACTGGCTGAGCCGTGCCCTCAGCATCCGCCAGGAGGGCTGTCGGGTCAGCGGTGTGTCCGTCCGGGGAAGTCGAACGACCGTGGCCAGCAAGCACTTCCTGGACGTTGACTACGCGGACCCGGGCTCACCGCCAGCGCCGGAGCGCCTCTGCGTGAAGGCGTACTTCGATGGATCCCCAGGCCTCTCCCGAGCGGGCGAACCCGAAGCCCGCTTCTACCGGGACTGTGCGCCGTCCACGGCGACCAAGATCCCTTACTGCAGCTACGTGGGTCTGGACGAAGTGTCCGGATCATCGATCTTGATTCTCGAAGACGTCGGAGGAGCAGGGGCAACCCCGTTGGATGCCCTTCATCGGTTCACTCCCGAGCTCTCGGCGGCCACCCTTCGCCAGTTGGCCCGCCGGCACGCGGAAACCTGGGAGGGCGCCGGGCTCTACGAACCATGGCTCGCCCCTCGCATGCTCTCGCTGGCGCAGAACGTCTCGGCCGAGCAGCTACAAGTGCTCCTGGATCGCCCCCGGGCCGAGGGCCTCGCCGCGGCCACCCGCACCGGTGCCCGGGTGCGATCAGCGATGCAGGCTCTTGGCCACCTGCCGGAGGACTCGCCTCGCTGCATGCTTCACGGCGATACCCATGCCGGCAACATCTTCGACAGTCCGTCTGGACCAGGCCTGCTCGATTGGCAACTCGTCCAGCGTGGCTCGTGGACCACCGACGTCGCCTATCACATCGGTTCGGTTCTCGAGACGGAGGACCGACGACGCTCCGAATGGGATCTTCTCCGTGGCTACCTGGACTGCCTTAGCGAGTTCGGCGTGACGGCACCCCCCTGGGAATCGGCAGTCGAGGCCTATAAGCAACATCTGGCCTATGGGTTGTTCCTGTGGACCATGACCCAGTACACGCCCGAGGAGCTCACGACGATCACCCTGCAGCGGCTCGGCCACGCCGTCGAGGACCATGGGACCTTTGAACTGCTCAGGGTCTGAGTCGGGCACCCATCACTGCGGTCACTCTCGACGCCGACTGCCCGATTGCCGTCCTTCGAGCGCTTTCAAAGTCCGGCGGCGGTCTCCCCCGCCCACGTCCTGACTGCTGCCTCCCAGTCCGCTCAGGCAGAAAGTCCACAACCGATCGGCGATGTCTTCGAAGTTCTCATCGGCGCCGGCAAAGGCGTGATAGTGGAAGGTGGCCATGACCAGCTGGGTGACGAGCCAGGCAGTGTGTGCGTAGTCGGTTGACCGCATCCGGCCGGCGTTCCCCGCCGCCTCGATTTCCTCGTGGACGAGATCGGTGAACGGCTTGATGGCGACGCCAACCTCGACCGGATACAGCGATTGGAGCCGCCAGTGCTCCGCGGTGACAAAGCGAGCGCTTTCGGGGTCACCCCCGGCCAGGTCATTCACCACCGTGGTGACATAGACGCGCAGGCGTGCGACGGGATCGTCCAGATCACGCCCTGCCTCCTTGTACCTGACGCATGCCTGGCTGATCATGTCCTCGATGACCGCCAGTATGAGCTGGTCCTTGCCAGGAAAATAGCGGTAGAAGGTTTTGAGGGCGATCCCGGCCTCTTTGACCAGCTCCTGGGTTGTGAACGCAGTTCCCTTGACCGCTATGAGGCGCTGCGCGGCCTCGACGATCGCTGTGGCCTGCTCCACTCCCCGGGCGCGAGAACGCCGTACCGTCGGGGATCGATCAGCAGCGCGTTCAGCCCAAGACATCTCCGGGATTGTATCGGTGGCCGGAATCACGGCTGATTGACCGGTGACGGTCCCATCGTCAACGGGGGTCAATACGGCTCGGCGCTGTAGACCACGGCGCCGCCGAAGTGAGGCGAGGAATGACAGGCGACCCCGATCGTCGCCCCCTGGCGCTGGCGTTCGGCCGCCCTGCCGGAGAGCTGCAGGTAGCACTCCAGCATCTGGGGCACGCCGTGCATCCGTCCGTTCCCGAGGGCCCCACCGCCAGAGAGGGCAGGCAGCGAACCTGGTCGGTCGCTGTCGATGCCGCCTTCCAGCACGAAACGGTGGGCCTCCCCCACGGGGCAGAGGCCAAGGGCTTCCAGCCAGAAATAGACGAACGGGGAGAAGCCGTCATAGACCTGCGGCAGATCCACCTCGGCCGGCGCGATCGCTGCGGATTCCCACAGACGCCTGGCTGTCTCGCTCCCGATGGCCATGATGTCGTCGAGCGGCCAGTGCATCGGCAGCCTCGGTGTCACCGGGGCGCCGGTGGCGTAACCCGAGACGTATACCGGCCGGTGCGGCAGGTCTTGGGCCCGTTCAGCGGACGTGAAGATGAAGGCGGCCACCCCGTCGATGGGAATGTCGCAGTCGTAGCGACAGATCGGGTCGTTGATCATCGGGGCGGCCA
>DASXMT010000450.1:0-4896 GCA_036495505.1 Acidimicrobiales bacterium
GCTGGATGAACAGGGCGACAAAGCAGAGCACCATGAAGATGCCCAGCCGGCGGATCCGCTTTTCCATCAGATGCCTCGCTCTTGATGAGGTGGCATCTCAATGGTCATCGAACGGGCCGCAATGGGGACCGGTCGGCTGGACACCCCAGTAGCGTAATGGTGAACCGGTTCACAATTAGGTGCACCCGTCTCGTAGGTGCACCAGTCTCGCCGGGACGATGGAGATAGAGACAGATCTCCTCGACGATCAGCCGGAGCCGCAAGTCACCCTGCTATGCCACCCGGACCATCCTTAAAGGTGAAGGTCGCGAGCTGGTGGAACTGACGAAGACATTCCTGAGAGATCTCGAGGTCGGCAGCCTCTGTTTCGATTCAATTCCTCGGTCGGACGAACGTAACGGTTCAGCTCGAAGGGAACTGCACTTGGCGGCCCTGCGCCAGCAGCTCCCCACGTTCGGATGGAAGGAGGTACTTCTCTGCGATGGTCTTGTCGAGGCTTGCGGTGTACTTCGATAGATAGTTGGCGTCAGAGCCATACAGGCTCGTCAACTGCTCGGCACTGAACGGAGTCGTCGTCCCGAAGAGAGAGCAGATAGTAGAGGTACCGGCGGGGGCCGACCCGGTGAGCGTTGACGTCGGGACGTCGACGGCAGGGGTTCGCACCCCTCCAATCACATTTCCATGCTGGTCGAGTGCCAGCGTTGGTGGGTTCGTGCTCTGCAGCTTGAAGGGTTTTGGTTCAGGTGGGGGCGTCCCGGCCTCGACCCAACGGCTGAAGTCAGCGAACCCCGCTTGCACCACCACGTGTTGCGGACCGGTATTGATGAGCGCCGTACACCCCAGCACACTCGCATTTCCTCCCACCTCGTAGATATCGGCGTGAGAGGTTCCTGCGATTTCCCAGGTTCGAATGCGGTCGGTGTTCGGTTGCTGGGCAGGCGCATAGCCGAGCATGATCAAGTCGGTCTGCGTCTCGGACATGAAGACCGGGACCCGCAGGTCAGTTCGAATCAAAAGAGGCGTGCCGGCCGTGCCGGCCGTGATGGGCGCGCCGTCGAGCGGAGCTCCGGACAGGCCCCTGCTGTGGATGAAGATGCCGTCATAGGGGTAGGCGTGCGGCTCGAGCGTGTCGGCGAATGTCGTCAGGTACGAGGCCGACTGTGACTCACCTACGGCAAGGATGTGGTGAGCATGAAGTGGCCCCAAGACCATCGATGGCGAATCACGCAGACCGAAGGCGACTTGGTCATAGATGTCGAACGAGTATTGGTCGCCAGGTTGATGCAAGCTGCCGTACCGCTGTGGTTCCTGCTGCGCCAGACCCTGCACGGAGCCGGTGACCTCTCCTCCGGTCAGCAGTGACTTGCCGCCATTTACACCGAGAGTTTGTGCAGATACACCGACCCAGGCGTCGCCTGCGTCCACAATCTCTGGGTTCAGGTAGTCCCAGTCGGGGGCCGACTCTCCGGCGGACTCGTTCATCCACTCCACTATGACCGTACCGCTGAACTTCTTGGGGTTAGCTGGTCGGCGCACCAGAATGCGGGTCCGATAGGGAGCAGACGTGGTCGGAGCGACACTCCATTTCCCATTTGACGGTGACGCCGTGGCGCGAAATGCGTGGGCCGTGCCGGCCGCAGAGAACTCTTGTTCGATGTAGTCGTGCGCCGCCAAGTTGGTGGGCAGCGCCGTCAAAGGCTCGACGACGTGCCCGGCGGTGAACGGGCCACTGAAGACGGAGGCAGTCGTATAGATCGATGGTGAGCCAGACGCCTGGGCCGGCTCAGACAACGGACCCGCGACCGACGCCACCAAGACCATGATGCCGCTGGAGACCGTCAAGAGCCAGCCCCGGATGCGCAGCTTTCGGCCACCTCGCACGTTATCCCCCCTCGTTCGTCCAATCTCGAGCCTCACCGTCCGGCCGGGCACTCTCGAAATTGAATTCGATTTTGATCCGACCACGGCCCGATGCGCGTGTCAAGCGCGTGTCAACGCAGGGCTCTCGCTCGGATCTTCCTGGAGGTGACGGACGCCACGGCAACTGCCGTGCCTCTCCTGGCCCTCGCCGCTCTCGCACTCCGGATCCAACAACCGACGGCTCGAGGCCCAAAGGGGGCGTGAGCTCGCCGAGCGAGGTGAGCGCCAGCTAGCGACGGCCCCATCGTGTCCGCTGGAACGTTCCGGTCAGGGTGCTATGGGTCGCCCGCCGATCAAGGCCGAAGTACTGGAGTGCGCATCTCAGCAAGCGCCGCCTCGCGCTAAATCGATCGGTGTTTGAATGTGATGGTGCCAGACCCCAACCGTCCCGAGCAACCCGAGGCGGATCCGGCCGATGCCGTCACCACAGGGCAAGACTCGCATCCGTTCCCGTGGAAGACCGTCGTCAAACGAGGGGTCCTGGTCGGGCTGGCTGGCCTCGCGATCTACCTGGTTTTTCCCCAGATCACCGAGGTCCTGTCGTCATGGCCCCGGCTCTCGACCCTGCAGCCCGTTTGGTTCGCTGTGGCCGTGGGTGCCGAGGTGGTCCACTTCATGTGCACGTTCGCCCTTCAGCGCCTGGCACTCAAGGCGAAGGCGTGGTTCCCGGTCATTACGTCCCAGTTGGCAGGCAACTCCATCAGCCTGATCATGCCCGGGGGCGCAGCGGCGGGTGCTGCCGTCCAATTCCGGATGTTGGTCACCAGCGGGCAGGAGACGAGTGGCACGGTCGGCGGACTCACGGCATTTTCACTCCTGGGGGTAGGGGGCCTGTTCGCCCTCCCCGTTTTCGCCCTTCCCGTCATTCTGATCGGAAGCCCCATCAATAGGGGTTTGTATAACGCCGCCATCCTGGGTGCCATCGGGTTCGTCCTGTTCGCCGGATTCTCGGGTCTCGTTCTGATGACCGATGCGCCCCTCCGGTGGAGCGGACGATCGGTCCAATGGGTGAGGAATTCGGTCCTGCGCCGACGCACACCACTTACCGACCTGGATGAGACGCTCCTGCATCAGCGCGACCTCATTCGCACTGTGCTGGGAAGGCAATGGTGGCAGGCGATGCTCCTCTCGGCCGGACGCCTCGGCTTCGACTTTCTGTGCCTGCTCGCCGCGGTGCGAGCCACAGGCAGTCATCCCCGGCCCTCGCTGATCCTCGTGACCTACGCCGTGGCCGGCATTGTCGGCCTCGTTCCCATTACGCCCGGCGGCCTGGGCATTGTCGAGGCCAGCCTTACCGGACTGTTGGTGCTGGCCGGCACCAGCTCGAGCGACGCATTTCTGGCCACCCTCACCTACCGCCTGGCTTCCTACTGGCTGCCACTCGTGGCTGGGCCGATCGCCTATGGTGCCTTCCGATTTCGCTATCGGAAGGCACCTTCAGCGCCTCAGCCAGGCACCCTTCCGGCGTGAGTCGGTGGAGGATGCTCGTTGCACGTGGGGCTCAATCGGCGCCGCACTGTCCAAGTCTCCCGAAACTCGGTGTCTTCAAGCAGTGATGAAACCAAATTGTGGCTAAACGCGACGAAACCCCGCCGAGGGGGGAACCGGAGCGGAGCCTCGTCTAGCCCGCCTTGTAACCAGCAAGGGGGTGCAAAGCTCAAGTTATCCCTGGCTCGTTACAGAGAGATGAAGGCGGAATGACATCTTCGTGCCATTTGACCGTGGCAGAGAGGCCCATGTGTACGCTTCGGATGATGGTGGACCAAGGCCAGTACGAGTACCTGCTCGAGCTGGGTCGCCCGCTGGCGTCCGACCCACGGGTCCACGTGGACCCTCCCGCCATGCGGCCTCGCTATCATCTCGCATTTCCGGGTGAGGAAAGGACCCTCTGCGACAACCCACGAACTGCGTACGTCTCCATTCGGAGGGAGGGACTTGAGGAGGTTGACCTGTGTATGCGCTGCGAGAGCCGGTCATGAACGGATCACCGATGTCTCGAGCACGGCCATGCGGGACGCCGTCCCCAACCACTGGCGCGCGGCAATCAGGCGACCGGCGCTGCTCGATGGACGCCGCGGACGGGTCGGAACCGTGACGGTCTTGTCTCAACCGATCGACTTGATGGCCGCCTCGATGATGGAAGCGACCGGTTCTGGCTTCGACACGTAGATGGCGTGACTGCCAGCGGCCTCCACCGATGTGGCGTTGGCCCGATTTGCCATGAAGCGCTGTGCGTCGGGCGGGATCATTCGGTCCTCCGTCGTGACCAGGTACCAGCTCGGCTTGGTCCGCCACGCCGGCTCGGTTATCTCACCAGCCAGCGCATTGACACCCCATGGCACCTGCGAATCTGCCATGAACGCGGCAAGGTCTGGATCAACGTCACCCGCGAATGACTCGTGAAACTTTTCCCTGTCGAGGAAGAGGAATCCGCCCTGTGGGGGCAGGATCGGTGGAACAGGAGCGCCCGGGGGCGGGTCTGCGATGAGTGTATTCACCGACTCGCCCCGATCGGGTGCGAACGCTGCGATGTAGACCAGGGCGGCAACGTTTGGGTGGTTGCCAGCTTCAGTGATGACCGCACCGCCGTAGGAATGTCCGACGAGGACCGACCGGTCGGATTGCAGGTCAAGGGCATTTCTGGTGACGGTCACATCGTCCGCGAGTGAGGTCGTCGGATTCTGGACGACGGTGACTTCGTGCCCGGCCCTACGCAGGATCTGATAGACGGGCTCCCACCCAGATCCGTCGACAAAACCGCCGTGGACAAGGACGATGTTGGACATGACATTCTTCCCTTCATTCAGTTGACCCGGGCTGAGAAGCTTTGCCGAACTCATGTTCGGCGAACGTTTCGACCCGCGGCTGCTCACCGCTCGTAGTTGTATGGTCAGGCGCAGTGTGCGGGTTGTCAAGGCCGGGCGGAAAACCGAGAGCCACTCGTCAGGGCTCGTGTCGCAGTGGTCGCCACTCGAG
>DASXMT010000451.1:0-50556 GCA_036495505.1 Acidimicrobiales bacterium
TTGTCCACGCCCATCAGGCGGCCCGCTCGGCGGCTCGTACGGCATTGCGCAGAAGCATGGCCCGGGTCATGGGGCCGACTCCGCCGAGACGCGGGGTGAGCCACCCGGCCACCTCGGCCACCGACTCGTCCACGTCCGACAGCAGCTTCTTGCCCTGCCACGAGGTGCCCGCCCCCACCACTGCGGCCCCCGGCTTGATCATGTGCGGCGTCACCAGGCCGGCCCGGCCGGCCGCAGCCACCACGACATCGCCCTGGCGCACCAGCAACGCCAGGTCATCGACGCCGGTATGGACGACGGTGACGGCGGCGTTGCAGCCCGGACGCTTCATGGCCAGGAGCAGGGCGAGGGGGCGGCCGATGGTCAGGCCCCGGCCGATCACCACCACGTGGCGGCCCTCGACCGGCACCTCGTTGGTGTAGAGCAGGTCGACGATGCCGGCGGGCGTGCACGGCAACGGACCCGGCGCCCCCATCACCAGCCGGCCCAGGTTGACCGGGTGCAACCCGTCGACGTCCTTTTCGGGATCCACGGCCAGGAGCACCCGCTCCTCGTCGAGACCCTCGGGCAACGGCAGTTGCACGAGATAGGCATTGACGGCCGGGTCTTGGTTGAACCGGGCGATGACCGACTCCAGCTCGGCTTGGGAAGTGGTAGCGGGCAGGTGCTCGTGGACCGAGTTGATGCCCACCTCGGCACAGTCGGCGTGCTTCATGGCCACATACCTCGAGCTGGGGCCGTCGTCACCGACCAGGATGGTCCCCAGCCCCACGTGGACGCCGGCGGACCGCAGGCGGGCCACGCGGTCGGTGACCTCGGCTCGAATCTTTGCGGCCAGCACCTCGCCGTCGAGGACCTTGGCGGTCATGTGTTTCCTCTCATCGCTTGCTCAGTGCCGCTTGCTCAGTTCCGCTTGCTCAGTGCCGGAAGTGGCGCTCGCCACCAGTCGTCACCATGGCGATGCCGGCTTCGTCGGCGGCCGCAGTGACCTCGCCGTCCCGGATCGAGCCCCCGGGCTGGATGACCGCAGCAACTCCCGCGTTGGCCAGCACCAGCAAGCCGTCAGGGAAGGGGAAGAACGCATCACTGGCCGCCGCGCCACCCTGAGCCCGTGACTCCGCCTTGGCCACGGCGAGCTCAGCGGCGACGACCCGTGACTGCTGACCGGCGCCCACGCCCACGGCTTGGCCGTCGTTCACGATGGCGATGGCGTTCGATGTCGTCCGGGCGCACACCCGCCAGGCCAGAGCCAGGTCGCGCCACTGCGACTCGGTCGGCTGCCTCTTGGTGGTCACCTGCCAGTCGGATGGTTGGGCCACGAACCGGTCGGCGTCCTGTACGAGGAAGCTGGCCCCCAGGCTCCGGAACTGACGGCCCAGAGGCTCGGGTGCCGGGGCCGAGAGCAGCCGGGTCGCCTTGCGTTTCGCGGAGAGCTGGGCCAGGGCGTCGTCTTCGTAGGAGGAGGCGATGATCAGGTCGGCTTGCGGTCCGGCGGCAATCCGCTCGGACAGCTCTGTGGTCACGCGGCCACCGATGGCCACGACGCCCCCGAAGGCCGAGATGGGATCGCAGTCGAGCGCCCGCTGGTAGGCCGTGGGAAGGTCGCTGGCCACGGCCGCGCCGCAGGGATTGGCATGCTTGATGATGGCCACGGCGACGTCGTCCCCCGAAGCCAGCTCGTGCACCAGGCGCCAGGCGGCGTCGGCGTCGAAGACGTTCAGGTAGGAGAGCTCCTTGCCTCCGTGCTGGGCGACGTGGTCCCACCACGAGTCCTGTCCGTGAATGCGGTACCGGGCGCCGTGCTGGTGCGGGTTCTCGCCATAGCGCATGGACGCGGCGCGCTCCAGGGTCAGATGGATGCTGGGAGGCAGGGTGAGATGGATGCTGGGCGGCGCGAGGGCTGAGCCGGGGACGGCGTCGGGCTCATCGGCATCACCGCGAGCGGCCTCAGCCGTCTCGGCTGCCCCGGCGGCCGCGTCGAACCAGGCCACGATGGCCGCGTCGTAGGCCGCGCTATGGGCAAAGGCGGCGCGGGCCAGGTGACGCCTCGTCCGGTCCGACAGCGAGCCGGCCGATCGGAGCTCGTCGAGGACCGCGTCGTAGGCGGCGGGGTCGACCACGATCCCCACGTGGGCGTGGTTCTTGGCCGCAGCCCGGACCATGGTGGGTCCGCCCACGTCGATCAACTCGATCGACGGGTCTGACGAGAACGGGTAGAGGTTGCACACCACCAGGTCGATGAGCCCGATGCCCCGACGCTCCACGTCGGCCATGTGCTCGGGTTTGGACCGGTCGGCCAGGATCCCTCCGTGGATGGTCGGATGGAGGGTCTTGACCCTGCCTCCCAGCATCTCGGGCGCCCCCGTCAGGTCGGCCACTTCGACATGGGCGATCCCCGCTGCGGCCAGCGCATCCGAAGTCCCGCCGCTCGAGACCAGCTCCCACCCGAGGCCGGACAGGCCGCGGGCCAGGTCCTCCACACCGGTCTTGTCGTACACGGACAGCAATGCCCTCATTCGTCCACCTCCGACACTGATCCTCGTCCATGGGCCGGGGCGGCCGCCAGCCCGTCGAGGAAGCGACGGATGGTCTCGGGGTAGAGGGTGCGCTCCACCTCCTTGATCCGCTCGTGCAGGCTGTCCGCCGTGTCGGCAGGCAGAACGGGGACGGCCTGCTGGGCCAGGATCGGCCCGGCGTCCATCTCCACGGTGGCGAGGTGCACGGTGGTGCCGGTCTCGGCGACGCCGGCGGCCAGGGCCTCATCCACCGCATGCCAACCGGGGAAGGCGGGCAGTAGAGCGGGGTGGGTGTTCAGGATGCGCCCGGGATAGGCGGCGTGGATGGGCTCGGCCAGGACCGTCCCGAATCCGGCCATGACCACGACGTCGACGCCATGACGCTGCAGCACGCCGGTGACCCCGTCGGTGTAGGCGACTCGGTCGAACTGCGGTCCGAAGCCGCCGTAGTCCTTCCTGTCCACCAGCTCGGTGTCGACGCCGTGCTCGGCGGCCACGTTCAGGGCGCGACAGGGCCTGTCCGCCACCACCAGCTGGACGGGCAGAGCGGTCCCCAGAATCGCCTCCAGGATGGTGCCGCTCCCTGAGGCCAGAACCCCGATTCCGAGGGCCCCGCGAGGGCTGCTCCGATCCACGGGGGCACGCTACCAGCGGGGTGGACCATCGCATCCGGACCGAGGTCGCGTTTGTGCCAACTGCCGGGGGCGTGGTTGCATCGGCGCCGTGAGAAGGGCCTTCCCGCTGCTGCTGGCCGCAGCCATCGTCGGCTCAGCGGCCTTCCCGACCATGGCGGCCGAAGCCGACGCAGCCAGCCCGGCCGGGGCGTCCCTGTTGTCCCTGGCCACAGGGCCCATCCCGTCCGGATACGTCTCCACCGCCACCGGGACCGGCAAGTCGGACCAGCCCACCACCACCGAACCGCGGTCGCAGTCCGGCCAGCTGCCCATCACCCCGGAGCTGTACCTGGAAAACCCGTCCAGGACCGGAGCCGGCGCCGCGCTGCCCACCCTCTGGCGACTGTGGTGGAACCCGGCGTCGCAACAGGCGCTGACCGTGTCGCTGGCCCAGTACTCCGACAGCTCCATGGCCGACAAGGCCATCTCCCAGCTGGGCGCCGCCCTCACCGGGACGGTCGCGAAGAGCGGCCTGACCCTGACCTCCGCCTTCGTCCCCATGGGACTACCCGGCGCCCACGGCTACAACCTGGCCTCGCCCACGTCGGCCACCCCCAGCAAGTCGCCGTTCACCGTGAGCGCGGTGCTGTACCGCCTCGGGACCATCGAGTACCTGGACACCATCCTGACGGCCGGCACGGAGCCGGCCACCGGCGCAGTGAGCTCCTTTGCTCTGGCCCAGTACCACGGCACCCTGGCCAGGGTGCCGGTTCACCCCGACGCCGTCGTCCGCCAGACGACGACCTGGCCTTGGATCGTCGGTGGTGCGGCCCTGGTGATCCTGATACTCGTTGCGTTCGTCGCCCGCCGGCGAGCGGTGGTCCGACGGCGTCGGCGTCATCGCCATGCTCAGCGGCGCAGGCCGCGGGGCACCCCCCGGGGAACGCCGGGCATTCCCGTCAACCGCTGACCACACCCGTAGAGCGCCTACGGGCCTGCGACTCGTCTGTTCTCGGCCTCTGACGCCCTGCGGGCTGGGGTTCAGGGCTGGAGGGAGCGAAGCAGGGTCTCGTCGAATGCCCCCAGGGACTTGAGGGTGGCATCGCAGAACCCCCACCGGGGCGAGGAGAACGCAGCGGCCTCGGGCACCGCCACCACCCGCATCCTTGCCGCCTTGGCCGAGATCGCCCCGTTGAACGAGTCCTCGACGGCCAAGCAGGTGACCGGGTCCATGTCCAGCTTTGCCGCCGTGGAGAGGTAGGGACCCGGGTGGGGCTTGCCCAGGGGCTCCCATTCGGCCGAGTACCACACAGACACCCGCGACTCGATGTCCAGCCGCCGCAGGGCCGCCTCGATGACCACTGCGTAGGAACCCGAGCACACCGCCACCTCCAGGCCCAGGTGGCGGCACAAGTCCAGCGCCTCGACCGAGCCGACCATGGGCGTTCCCTCGGCCGCGATGATGTCGGCCACGCTGGCGGTGATGGCCCGCTCCACCTCGACCGGGGTCGGGCCGGCCCAGGGAAAGCGGTCCCACCAGTAACGGACGGCGTCGTCGATGCGAAGCCCCATCGTCTGCCGCACATCCGACTCGGTCAGGTGCAGGCCGAGCGTGCCGAAGATCTCGATCTCCGCTCGCCGCCAGAATGGCTCGGAGTCGATCAGCAGGCCGTCCAGATCGAAGATGACCGCGGTGAGAGGACGAGCGGCATAGGCGGAAGCAGAAGGAACTTCGGCGATCAGGTGAGCTTCCGAACGATGTCGACCATGGCCTCGCCGGCTTCGGTCGGGTTCTGGGCGACGGTCACGCCGGCTGCGGACAGCGCGTCCATCTTGGCCTGAGCGGTGCCCTTGGATCCCGAGATGATGGCCCCGGCGTGACCCATCTTCCGGCCCGGGGGGGCGGTGACGCCGGCTACATAGGACACCACCGGCTTGGTCACCGAGGACCCGATGAACTCGGCTGCCTCCTCTTCGGCCGAGCCGCCGATCTCGCCGATCATCATCACGGCGCGGGTGTCAGGGTCGGCCTCGAACGCCTCCAGGCAGTCGATGAAGCTGGTTCCCGGCACCGGGTCGCCCCCGATGCCCACGCACGTGGTCTGGCCCACGCCTTGCTGGGACAGCTCGTGGAGTGCCTGATAGGTCAGCGTGCCCGAGCGGCTGACGATCCCGACCGGACCGCCGGCCATGGCGATGTCGCCCGAGGTAATGCCGATGTTGCACTTCCCGGGGGAGATGATCCCCGGGCAGTTGGGTCCGAGCAGGCGGGTACGGGGAAATTCACGGCGGAGTCGGTTGTAGGCCAGGGCCTCGTCCTGAGCAGGAATTCCTTCGGTGATGCACACCACGAAGGGGATGCCGGCCGCCGCCGCCTCGATGATGGCGTCGGCCGCGAACTTCGGGGGAACCGAAATGAACGAGGCGGTGGCTCCGGTGGCCTCCACGGCCTCGTTCACCGTGGCATAGACCGGGATCCCCTCGATCTCCGTGCCGCCCCGATTGGGATTGGTGCCGGCCACGATCTTGGTCCCGTAGTCGCGGTTGCGGAGCCCGTGAAAGAGGCCCTGGCTGGTGGGGCTGATGCCCTGGACCACCACGGTCGTGTTCTCGTCGACGAAGATACTCATGACTTTCCTCCTGCGAGAGCGACGGCCCGGCGGGCGGCATCGATCATGGTCGGCTCGGCGATCAGACGGTCCGAGAGATGGTCGGACAGGATCTGCCGTCCGGCGACAGCATTGGTGCCGTCCAGGCGCAACACGATGGGCGACGAGATCTCCACCCGCTTGAGGGCTTCGAGGACCCCGTTGGCCACCTCGTCGACCCGGGTGATACCACCGAAGATGTTGACGAAGATGGACCGGACGGCCGGATCCGAGTTGATGACCTCGAGGGCTGCCGCCATGACATCGGCGTTGGCGCCGCCGCCGATGTCGAGGAAGTTGGCGGCGCTCCCACCGCACTGGTTGACCACGTCGAGCGTGCTCATGGCCAGCCCGGCTCCGTTGGCGATGATCCCCACCGATCCGTCGAGACCGATGTAGTTCAGGCCCCGCGCCTTGGCCCTGGCCTCGCGCTCGTCCTCCACGTCGCTGCCGGCGAACTCTTCCCATTCGGGGTGCCGGAAGGCGGCATTGTCGTCGAGGGTCACCTTGGCGTCGAGCGCATGCACCCGGCCCTCGGGGGTGAGGATGAGCGGGTTGATCTCGGCCAGGTCACAGTCGCCCTCGACGTAGCACCGGTAGAGCTTCACCAGCAGCTCGGCCGCCTGGGCCCGAGCCTCCTCGTCGAGGTTGGCCTCGTCGACCCACGCCCGAGCCACCTCGTCGGAGAGGCCGTCCACCGGGTCGATGTGGACCATGGCGATGGCATCCGGGTTGGTGACCGCCACCTCTTCGATCTCGACGCCGCCCTCGGCCGAGAGCATGCCCAGGTGGAGCTTGGCCGCCCGGTCCAACGTGAAGCTGGCGTAGTACTCCTTGGCGATGTCGGAGGCGTGCTCGATCCACAGCCGCTCGACCACATGACCCTTGATGTCCAAGCCCAGGATGTTCCCGGCGTGGGTACGCACCTCGTCGGCATCGTTGGCCAACTTCACGCCACCGGCCTTGCCGCGGCCGCCCACTTTGACCTGTGCCTTGACCACCACGGGGTAGCCGGCCTGCTCAGCCTGTTCGACGGCCTCGTCGACGGTGTCGGCCACTCCGCCTTTGGATGTGGGAATGCCGAACCGGGCGAAGTACTGCTTGCCCTGGTACTCGAAGAGATCCACCGGATCCGTTCCTCTCTGTTCGCTCTAGCTGCTCTGTCGCTGTGTCTGTCGATGTGCTGTGTGTGTCGATGGCTGTGTTCCGTCGGCGCCGCTGTCGACGCTGGCGCTGCCTGGGTGTTGCCGGCTCAGGCGCCCTCGCGTGCATCGAGCGCCTCTTCCAGCCACTTGCCAATGGCCGGAAGGGGTGCACCCGGCGTGAACACCTCGGCCACACCCTGGTCCTTCAAGAGGGGAATGTCGCCTTCGGGAATGATCCCACCCACGAGGACCAAGACATCGTCGCGATCCTCTTCCCGCAGCCCGGCGATGACCCTGGGGACCAAGGTGAGATGGGCGCCGGAAAGCAGCGACAGCCCGACGGCGTCGGCGTCCTCTTGGATCACGGCGCGCACGACCTGATCCGGGGTCTGGTGCAGCCCGGTATAGATCACCTCGAAGCCCGCATCCCGGAGCGCTCGGGCGATGACCTTGGCGCCGCGGTCGTGCCCGTCCAGGCCGGGCTTGGCCACGACCACTCGGTATGGTCGTTTCACGGAGGGTGATACTAAGCGCTGACCCTGCATAGGGCGCCAAACGAGGTACAGCTTGCCTGGTCACGAGGGTTTGCAGGGTCGTGCCATCGGCCGAATTGGGCGTGGTACGTTCGTGGCCAAGGCCTGCTAGGTCGACTACCCATACCGGAGGGCGCCGTGGCCACGCCGGCCGACGCTGTGGAACCACAAGACGACAGCAGGCCTGACCCGGAGAGCAGCTCGTTTCGTGCTGTCATCTTGGGGATGGCGCGCATGGCGCGCCCTCGTCAGTGGATCAAGAACCTGCTGGTGTTCGTGGCCCCAGGTGCGGCCGGGGTCCTGACCCACGGAGACTCCTTCGCCAAGGCACTGGGCGCCTTCGGGATCTTCTGCCTCGCAGCCTCGGGGACGTACTTTCTCAACGACACCATCGACGCCGACCGGGATCGCCTCCATCCCACCAAGCGGTATCGCCCGGTGGCATCGGGCGTCGTGAGCCCCCAGCTGGCGGTGGGCGCGGGTGTGGTATTGCTGGCCGTGTCGTTCGCGCTGGCCTGGTTGCTGGCCGGGTACCGGTTGGCCCTGGTGGTGGGGCTGTACGTGGCCATCACGACCGTCTACAGCCTGTGGCTCAAGCACGAGCCGATCGTCGATCTGGTCGCCGTCAGCTCGGGCTTCGTGTTACGAGCCATCGCCGGGGGCATTGCCACCGGGGTCGTGCTCTCGGACTGGTTCCTCATCGTTGCCTCCTTCGGTTCGCTGCTCATCGTGACCGGGAAACGGTCGGGGGAGCAGAAGCTCCTGGGGGCGAACCAGGCGCAGATCCGCCAGACACTCGGGCGCTACGACCCCTCCTTTCTCCAGACGGTCCGGACGCTGTCGGCGGCAGTGACGGTGACCGCGTATTGCCTCTGGGCCTTCGACCGGGCCGTGGCCATCCACCCAGGCCACCACCCCATCTGGTTCCAGTTGTCGATCGTGCCCTTCGTGCTGGGCCTGCTCCACGTGGTCCGCCAGCTCGACGCCGGACACGGCTCGACCCCCGAAGATATGGCCCTGGGCGACCGGAGGCTGCAGATCTACGGCGTCACCTGGGTCGTCTTGATCGTGGTGGGGGTCTATGCCTAGAAAGTCCGGATCGCCTGGCCCATCGCCGACTGGCGCCGTGCGGTCAGTGCTGACCGGATGGGGGCGCACACCGGCGACGGCGGCCGACGTCGTCCACGCCGTCCACCCTGACATCGTCGACGGCGTGGTCAGCGGGACCATCGGGGGTCGGCCCGAGCGCGGGCTGATCGCTCGGGGCCTGGGACGCAGCTACGGAGACGCCGCCATGAACGCTGGCGGGACGGTCATCGACGCCACGTGGCTCGATGCCGTCCACCACGTGGATCTCGAAGCCGGCCTGATCACCGTCGGGGCCGGGGTGAGCTTGGAGACCCTTATGGAGCGCTTCGTGCCCCTGGGCTGGTTCGTTCCGGTGACGCCGGGTACCCGCCTGGTGAGCGTGGGGGGTGCGATCGCCGCCGACATCCACGGGAAGAACCACCACCGCGACGGCAGCTTCTGCAGCCATGTGACGAGCATGACCCTGGTCACCCCGACCGGGACCTCGGACATCTCGGCGTCGTCGGATCCCGATCTGTTCTGGGCCACGGCCGGCGGGATGGGGCTCACCGGGGTGGTCACCCGGGCCACGCTGCAGATGATCCCGGTGGAATCGAGCTACATGCTGGTAGACACCGAACGAGCCTCGGACCTCGACGACGCCATGTCCCGCATGGTCTCGGGTGACGACGGCTACCGCTACTCGGTCACCTGGATCGACTGCCAGTCCACCGGCCGAAACCTCGGGCGTTCCGTGCTTACCCGTGGTGACCATGCCCGCCTCGCCGAACTACCTGACGCCCTGCAGCGCTCCCCTGACAAGGCCCGGCGCTTCGCTCCGAGGACGCTCTTCAACGTGCCGGTCACTCCCCCCAGCGGCCTGCTCAACCCGCTGACCGTCGGCGCCTTCAACGAGTTCTGGTTCCGCAAGGCGCCCAAGCACCAGGTGGGCAAGCCCCACCACATGACCGGGTTCTTCCACCCCCTCGACGGCGTGGGTTCGTGGAACCGGCTCTACGGCAAGCGAGGTTTCCTCCAGTACCAGTTCGTGGTGGCTGACCGCCATGGGGAGACCGTGCGGCGGATCATCGAGCAGCTCACCGAGCTGAAGCTGGCGTCGTTCCTGGCCGTGTTGAAGCGGTTCGGCCCCGGGGACCCCGGCCCCCTCTCCTTCCCCATGCCGGGGTGGACGCTGGCGCTCGATCTCCCGGTCGGATACGACCGGCTCGACCGCCTGCTCGATGGGTTCGACGAGCAGGTCGCCGAGGTCGGCGGCCGGGTGTACCTGGCCAAGGACTCACGGGTGGCTCCGGCCATGATCGAGCGGATGTACCCCGATCTTGATGCGTGGCGGGCGGTGCGCAACCGGGTGGACCCCGACCACCTGCTGCAGTCGGACCTCAGCCGCAGGCTCGGGCTTGCCGGGGACCCGGGCGGGACCAGGACGACCGGCCGGCCCACGGCTGCGACAACGACCACGTCATCGAGGACCGCGAGAGCGGCGGCCAACGACACGTCGGCGGCCAAGAAGTCGCCGGCGAAGAGGGCGGTGGTGAAACGATCGGCGGCCAAGAAATCGGCGGCCAAGAAAGCCTCGACACCGACCAGGTCGCCGGCCACCACGGCCGTACCCGACGGCGGAGGGTCACTACCAACCGAAGGCGCCCCAGGCGCCGAGCACGAAACAGGACGGACGGACTCATGATCGACGCCACTGGACGACCGCAGTCGGTGCTGGTGCTCGGAGGATCATCGGAAATTGCCCAATCCATCGTCAAGCAGCTGGTCCCCACCCGGTGCCGGACCGTGGTCCTGGCCGGCCGGAAGTCACCCCGTCTCACCGAGGCGGCAGCGGGGGCCCGGGCCGCCGGGGCCGACACCGTGGAAGAGGTCGACTTCGACGTGACCGACGTGAGCGGCCACAGCCGCTTCGCCGCCGATGTCTTCGGGCGCTTCGGCGACTTCGACGTGGTCGTCGTGGCCGCCGGGGTACTGGGCGACCAGGACATCGACGAAGTGGATCCGGCCTCGGCCGCCGCGGTGATCACCACCAACTTCACCGGGGTGGCAGCGGCCATGCTCGCCATCTCGGCCCAGCTTCGCTCCCAGGGCCACGGCCGCCTCGTCGTACTCTCGTCGGTGGCCGGCGAGCGTGCCCGAAGGGCCAACTTCATCTACGGCTCGTCCAAAGCGGGCCTGGACGCCTTCTCCCAGGGTCTGGCCGACTCCCTGGTGGGGAGCGGGGTCCGAGTGCTGATCGTCCGACCCGGCTTCGTGGTTGGACGGATGACCGAGGGCATGAAGGCCCAGCCCTTCGCCACCACCCCCGACGCGGTGGCAACCGCCGCCGTTCACGGGATCGAAAGCGGCGCCTCAGCGGTCTACGCGCCCCCCGTCCTCCGGTGGGTGTTCATGACCATGCGCCACCTTCCCCGCCCCGTGTGGCGGCGCCTCCCCGGCTGATCTACGGGCCGGACCCCTCGAAGCCCCCGGACCGCTTTCCCCGGTCCCAGCGCTCGATCAGGGGACGCGGGCGGACATGGTGACGAAGTCGCGGGCGCTGGCCGAGAAGTACCGCGACGGCGAGTTGACCTCGTCGGCGGTCAACCGCGTGCCGTTGGCACCAGAGGCGGCCTGGCCCACAGGCGGGGCGAAGCTGAAGAAATTGACCCACGAGGTGTTGATGTCCATCTCCATCGCCCGAATGGCCCCGGCGTGCTGGAGGACATTGGCCAGGTCGACGATCGACAGTCCTGACCCGCCCACATAGACGAGCGCGCCGTCGGCCGTGACCCCGACCCCTGACCGCCACACCCGGAAGGCGCCACCCAATGTCGCACCCCATCGAGAGTTGTCACTCTGGTTGAGCCCGGGAACCGGTTGCCCGTTGTCCACGATCAAATCGAGGTTCTGGCGCACGGCCACCACATTCGGGTTCATGGTGACGTCGCGGCCCCACATCCCCACCGTCGGGGTGCCGTTCCGGTAGATGACCAGCGAAGCGGCCCCGTTGACCAGGGGTATGGCCGTGTGACCGTCGGCGTAGTAGCCGCCCTGGGCGTCCTGCATCAGGAACCCGGAGTTGAACGCGGCCACCAGTGACGTCGTCGCCGAGGCCGGTATGGGCGAGTTGTTCACGTAAGGGCCTCCGGAGCCCGGAATCGACTCGCCCTCGTACAGGGAGGCCTTGAGCAGGGTGGTGTCCATCCAGGCCACCCCGGTCACCTCGCTGGTGTAGGTGGAGTCAGGACGGACGAAGGCCGCGTACATAGCGGGAATGCCGCCCACGGTGCGCCCGATTGGGTGCCACTGGCCCTCACCAGCGATCGGGGGCGTGGCCAGAGGAACCATGGCCGTCGGTGGCGGGAGGTGCGGCGGCCCGACCGTGGGCGCGGGGATGGCCGACTTGGTCGGCGCCGGGATGGCCCCGGTCTCGGGCTTGCCGCCCTTCGGCGGTTGGTGGTGGGAGTACCAGAAGTTCTCCACTGCGGTCACGATGCTGCCGCCGCCGTTCAAGCGCAGCCATTCCTCGAACCGGGTGCTCACCGGTCCGTTGGCCGGGTTGGTCATGTACGACCCGAGCGACACCCAGATGGGAGTCAACAGCAACAGGACGATCAAGAGGACGCTGAATTTGGGGTGACGGCCGACGACTGTTCGGCGGCGGCGCACCATCTCTTTGTGTCGCTGGCGGCGAATGTGACGCCGTTGCTTGGCCGTGCGGGGGCCGCCGGTACGGTGGCGGGGGCCCGTACCCCGGGGCTCAGACGGGCGCTCGGGGGGACCGCCGGGTCGACGCGGACGCGGCCCGTCATCGACCGCCAGTGTGCGCCCACTCGGCACCAGGTCACGACCACTCGGCACCATGGCCCGTCCACTTCCGGGGCGGCGCTGCCCATTGCCATTGCCACTAGCGGTGCGATTGCCGTTGCCGTTGCCGTTGCCCGGGGCAGAGCCTCCGGCGGGCGGACCGCCTGGGGGACCTCCCGGAGGACCACCAGGTCGACGTGGTCGGGGGACGGTGGACCCGCCGTCGCGCGTCACCATCGCGGCACGCGGCGACGGACGTCGCCTGGTGTCATCCTGATCGAACGGGTTGGCGGGGCCAAAAGATCCTCCACTGGCTCGGCCCGAGCTCGATCGGATTCAGGTGTGACACCCACCGAACCTTCTGCCACTGGTTCGTCCACCGAGCAAGTCATAGCAACATTTCGGGACCATTGTCGCATGTCCGGGGCGCCCTCCGGAGGTACCCCCACCCACCGTCACCTCAGTCGCCTCACAGAACGGCCCTCGAGGGTCCGAAATGCTCGACCCCGCGGGTCAGGCGCGTTTCACCGGAGCCATCCGGAGCAGGAGCTGCTTCCGACCCACTCCGGCGAATTGCACCGTGGCCTCGGCATTCTCGCCGGACCCGCTGGTGGCCAGCACCGTGCCCTCTCCCCAGCGGCCGTGCACCACCACGTCACCAGGCTCCAGCCCGAGTCCTTCTGCGCCGGTGGAGACGGGGTCGGGTCGCTTGACCCCACTCCCGTAGCGATCCCCGGGGGAAGCGACGCCCGTCCCGAACCGGCTGAGCCCCGGTGTGCCGGCGGGCCGATCGTTCTCCCAGGCGTCCCTTCCCGGCGCCGACCGGCCGCCGCCGTAGCCACCGGCCGAGACGCCGACCTCTCGCACCAGCTCGGAGGGCATCTCGGTGAGAAACCGGCTGGGCACGTTGCTCCCCGTCTTGCCCCACAGCATCCGGCTCCAGGCATGCGAGACGAACAGGTACTTCTCGGCCCGGGTGATCCCGACGTAGCAAAGCCTCCGCTCCTCTTCGAGCTCGACCGGATCGCCGAGGGCCCGGAAATGGGGAAAGATGCCGTCTTCCATCCCGACCAGGAACACGGCGGGGAACTCCAGACCCTTGGCGATATGCAGGGTCATGAGGGACACCCGGCTGGGATCGCCGTCCACCTCGTCGGCATCGGCCACCAGCGCCGCCGATTCCAAGAACTCCGACAGCGACTGGTATTCCGCAGCCACGCCGGCCAGCTCGTCGATGTTCTCCACCCGACCCAGCGCCTCGATGCTGCCCTCGGCCAAGAGCTCGCTGCGATAGCCGGTCCGTTCAGCCACCGCCGAGGTCAGCTCGCCGGGGCCCAGGGGTCCGTCAGCATCGTGATTTGGGTCGGCACCGGTGGGCTCGACCGATCCCAGCCCGTCCGGATCACCGGCGGCGGTCTGATAGGCCCACTCGCCCTCCTCGGGGAAGGCATCGAGCGCCTCGTTCGCACCGGGCACGGGCATGGCCATCCGGTCCCGCAGCTCATCGAGCAGCGCGGCCAGGTCGGCGAGGGCCTTGGCCGCCTTGCCGGTGATCCCCGCCTCGTCGGCCCGGGCCACGGCCTCCCCGAACGACAGCCCGTTGAGCTGCGCCCATCCGGCCAGGCGGGCCACCGACGTCTCGCCCACCCCCCGCTTGGGCACGTTGACGATGCGCCGCCAGCTCACTTCGTCGTCGGGATTGACCAGGACCCGCAGGTAGGCCAGGACGTCTTTCACCTCGCGGCGGTCATAGAACCGGGTACCGCCCACCACCTTGTAGGGCACCTCGTGGCGGACCATCCCCTCTTCGAGGGCACGACTCTGCGCATTCGTCCGGTAGAAGACGGCCACGTCGCCCCACCGGACTCCCTGTTCCCGATGCAGGCGATCGATCTCGCTGGCCACCCACGCCGCCTCGTCGTGCTCGTCCTCGGCCCGGTACCGGGTGATCCGGTCCCCCTCACCCACATCGGTCCACAACGTCTTCGGCTTCCGGGACACGTTGTTGGCGATCACCGCATTGGCGGCATCCAGGATGGACTGGGTCGATCGGAAATTCTGCTCGAGGGTTACCGTGGTGGCGTCGGGGAACGCCTTTTCGAACTCCAAGATGTTGGTGATGTCCGCACCCCGGAACCGGTAGACGGACTGATCACTGTCTCCCACCACCACGATGTTGCGGTGCTCACCGGCCAGCAGGACGGCCAGGGCGTTCTGGACGGCGTTGGTGTCCTGGAACTCGTCGATGAGGATGTGGGTGAAGCGCTCCCGGTAGAGCTCCAGGACGTCGGGGTGCTCCCGGAACAGCCGGACGGCGTTGAGCAGCAGGTCGTCGAAGTCCATGGCGTTGGCCGCCACCATCCGCCGTTGGTACTCGTCGTAGACGTCGGCGATCCGACGGTCGAAGATGGTCACCGCCGCAGCCCGGTACTCGGCCGGCCCCTGCTGGTTCGACTTGGCTTGGCTGATCTGGCCCAGGATTGCGCGGGGGGACAGTTTCTTCGTGTCGATGTCCAGCTCGCGGCAGATGATCTCGACCAGCCGCCGCGAATCGGCGTCGTCGTAGATGGTGAAGGATCCCTTGTAGCCCAAACGGTCGCCGTGGGCCCGCAGGATGCGGACACAGGCCGAGTGGAAGGTGGACACCCACATGCGGCGACCACGGGGGCCGACCAGGGAGGCCACCCGCTGGCGCATCTCGTCGGCTGCCTTGTTGGTGAAGGTGATGGCCAGGATCTGCCATGGCGCCGCGTCGCCCATGGCGATGAGGTGGGCGATCCTCCGGGTGAGGACCCGGGTCTTCCCCGATCCGGCACCGGCCACGATCAGGAGTGGGGACCCGCGGTGGGTGACCGCGTCCCGCTGGGGACCGGTCAGCCCCTCGAGCAGTTCGTGGGCGGCGACCTGGCGCACGCCACCCCCGCTGACATCGCCGCCGCCCTCGCCGCCGGCCGCCGACCGCGTGCTGCCATCCACGGCCGTCACTCCCATTCGATGGTGCCGGGAGGCTTGGACGTGATGTCCAATGCCACCCGGTTGACGCCCTCGACCTCGTTGATGATCCTCGAGGACAGGCGCTCGAGCAGGTCGTAGGGCAACCGGGCCCAGTCGGCCGTCATGGCGTCGTCGCTGGTGACGGCGCGAATCACGATGGGGTAGGCGTAGGTGCGACCGTCGCCCATCACTCCCACCGTGCGGACGGCGGGAAGGACGGCGAAGCTCTGCCACAGCTCGCGATAGAGACCGGCCCGCCGGATCTCCTCGGTCACGATGGCGTCGGCGGCCCGCAGGATGTCGGCCCGCTCCGGGGTGACGTCGCCCACGATGCGCACGGCCAGGCCTGGGCCGGGGAAGGGCTGGCGCCACACGATGTCGTGCGGGAGCCCGAGCTCCTCGCCCACCGCCCGGACCTCATCTTTGAACAACAGCCGCAGGGGCTCCACCAGGTCGAAGGCCAGGTCGTCGGGGAGCCCGCCCACATTGTGGTGCGACTTGATCTTGGCCGCATCGGCCGAGCCCGACTCGATGACGTCGGGGTACAGCGTGCCCTGGACCAGGAAGCCCACCGCGTCTCCGCCGGTGCCATCTGATCCGGAGCCTTCGTCCCCGCTGACGAGGTCTCGAGCGACCTCTTCGAAGACGCGGATGAACAGTTCGCCGATGGTCTTGCGCTTGACCTCGGGATCGGTGACCCCGGCCAGCGCCGAGAAGAACCGATCGGCCGCCTTCACGTGGACCAGGTCGATGTGGAACTGCCGCCGGAACGTCTCTTCGACCTGTTCGCTCTCGCCCGACCGCATGAGGCCAGTGTCGACGAACACGCAGGTCAACTGGCCTCCGACGGCCTTGTGCACCAGGGCGGCGGCCACGGCCGAATCGACGCCGCCCGACAGCGCGCACAACACCCGGGCGTCACCCACCTGAGCCCGTACCGCGGCCACCTGGGCCTCGATGATCGACGTGTGGGTCCACGAGGGCGGGCAGCCGCAGACGTCGTAGAGGAAGCGCTCCAGGAGATCCCGGCCCCGTTCGGTGTGGACCACCTCGGGATGGAATTGCACGCCGTATATGCGGCGGTCCAGGTCGTGGAGCGCGGCCACCGGGGCATCGGCACTGTGGGCCGTGGGGACGAACCCGTCCGGGACCACGGCAATCCCGTCGGCATGGCTCATCCACACCTCGGCCTCACCCGGCCAATCGCCGAACAGCGGGGAGCGCTCGGTGAGGGTCATCGTGGTGCGCCCGTACTCGCCCCGACCGGTGCGAGCCACCTCGCCCCCCAGCTGCTGGGTCAAGAGCTGGGCGCCGTAGCAGATGCCCAGGATGGGCACGCCCGACTCGTAGATGGCCGGGTCGATGGTCGGCGCCGGGGCCTCGTTGACCGATTTCGGGCCACCGGAGAGGATGATCCCCTGCGGTCGGTGAGCCAGCAGCTCCTCGGCCGTGGCCGTATGGGGCACGATCTCGGAGTAGACGTGGGCCTCACGGACCCGGCGAGCGATCAGCTGCGCGTACTGGGCCCCGAAGTCGACGACCAGGACCGGCCCGTCCACCAGGCCGCCATCGAGGCCCGGACCGGTACCGGTCGTGGTCAATGGCCCATGCCGACGCCCTGCGAGCGTTGCAGGTCCTTGCCCTCGGTCTGGAGGGACGGGGCCACCATCACCTCAGCCTTTTGGAACTCCTTGACCGACTGGTAGCCGCAGGTGGCCATGGCCGTGCGCAACGCTCCGAACAGGTTCATCCGACCGTCGTTCTCGTGGGCCGGGCCGAGCAGGATCTCCTGGAGTGTCCCGCGCGTGGTGGTCTTCACCCGAGCGCCCCGGGGGAGGGTGGGGTGGAACGTGGCCATGCCCCAGTGGAAGCCCCGGGCCGGGGCCTCGACCGCCGATGACAGCGGGGAGCCGAGCATGACGGCATCGGCCCCGCAGGCGATGGCCTTGGCGATGTCGCCGCCCTTGGACATGCCTCCGTCGGCGATCACGTGGCAGTAGACACCGGTCTCGTCGAGGTGCCGCATCCGGGCCCCGGCGACATCGGCAATGGCTGTGGCCTGGGGGACACCGATGCCGAGGACGCCGCGGGTGGTGCAGGCATTCCCGGGTCCCACCCCGACCAGGACCCCTACTGCTCCGGTGCGCATCAAATGGAGGCCGGCCTGGTACGAGGCACAGCCACCCACGATGATGGGGATCTCGAACTCGCGGATGAACCGCTTGAGGTTGAGCGGCTCGGCCGTCTTGGACACATGCTCGGCCGAGACCACCGTGCCCTGGATGACCAGCAGGTCCAACTCGGCGGCCAGGAGGGCCGAGGCGAACGTCTGCGTCTTCTGCGGCGTGACCGAGGCGGCGGTGGTGATCCCGGCGGCCTTCATCTCCCTGATGCGCTGGGTGACCAGGTCCATCTGCACCGGCTCGGCGTACATCTGCTGCATCCGGGCCGTGGCCTTCTCGGTGGAGAGCTCCCGGATCTCGTCGAAGAGGTTGGTTGGGTCCTCGTACCGGGTCCACAGGCCCTCGAGGTTCAGCACCCCGAGGCCGCCCAGCCGTCCGACCTCGATGGCCGTGCTCGGGCTGACCACGCCGTCCATGGCCGAGGCCATGAGGGGCAGCTCGAACTGGTAGGCGTCTATCTCCCAGCTGATGTCCACGTCCTCGGGATCTCGGGTCCGGCGACTGGGGACGATGGCGATGTCGTCGAACCCGTATGCCCTCCGCCCCGATTTGAAGATGCCGATCTCTAGTTCAGCCACGGTGTCGTCCTCCGGCCCTTGTCGCGCTCATCCGAAAACCGTGCAGCACGCCCCGACATCACCGCGCCCATCGGCATGGGTACACGATACCGCCTGAAGCGCCTGGCCCCTGCGCTCCGGTGCCGAGCCCGAACCGGTCCGCGCCACCCGCGGAGCCCGACAGGTCGGAAAGGCGAAAGCCCCGAGCGACGGGGTCGATGATCAGTCCCCGAGTGGCTCGCCCGTCCCGAGGACCAGGCTCAGCAGGTCCATCAACATCCGGGCCGTGGCGCCCCAGATCATCTCGCCGGCCGCCTCGAAGAACCAGATCGGGAACTCGCGCTCCCGCCCGCCGTCGAGCTGAGGGGACCCCGGCACCGGCCACCACTCCTCATGGAACACACCATCGACCAGGAGATCGGCCAAGGCCAGGTCGAAGATCCTGGCCACCTCAGCGGGGTTGGCCGTCAAAGACGGACGACCGTCCAGCGTGCCCACCACCGGGGTGACGATCGTGTTGGACGACGAAGTGGCGAGGTCATGGAGGGTGCCGACGACCGAAACGGCATCGGGGTCGAGCCCGACCTCTTCCCACGCCTCTCGGAGGGCACCGGCAACGGCGTCCTCGCCGGCATCGAGCCGGCCGCCGGGGAAGGCCACTTCATCGCGGTGGGAGCTCAGGTCGCTCGTCCGCACGGTGAGGATGACCCGGGTCTCGCCCTCGCTCTCGTAGAGGGGCACCAGCACGGCAGCGGCGGGGCCCGGGGGCAACTCGGCCAGGGTAGCCATCTGGCGGCGCGGATCGGGGTACCCGGCGACCCAGCTCCGCCCATCGACAACCGCAGCACGCACCCGTTCCAGGCTGATCGCCCGGCGAGCGGATTTCTCCAGCTCCGCCCAACGCGCCGGCCGCCCGGCGCGACTTCGAGCGGGGCGGGGAATGACCTGCCTGGGTATGCCTGGGTCAACAGTGGGGGGTGGCATTGGTGGACCCAGGCTAGGCCGAAGCCGCGCCGATCCGGCCGGACCGCCGCCGGATCCCAGCCCCACGGGAGCGCTTGTTCCCGCAGGTAAGGGCGGCCCGAGTCGGCGTACCATGTTCGACGTCCAGCGCCCCGAGGAGGCCCACGTGACTACCACCGAACCGTCGGCGGAACCGCCACCGCCACAAGCCCCGGGCGCGGCACCCCAGTTCCCCATCACCACCACGCTCGAGTTCCCCGAGTGGCGGATCGAGCGGAGCATGGGCATGGTCTTCGGCGTCGTCGTCCGTTCTATGGGCATGGCCAAGGGCTTCGCCGCCGGGTTCAAGTCCATGGCCGGCGGCGAGGTCAAGCAGTACACGAGGCTGGTGGAAGACAGCCGTCGCCACGCCATGGACCGGATGATCGAGAACGCCACCGTGCTCGGCGCCAACGCCATCGTGTCCATGCGATTCGACTCGTCCGAGGTCGGGCAGGCATTGACCGAGATCGTGGCCTACGGGACCGCGGTCGTCATCGGTCCCCGCGAGTGACGCCAGGGCTCACCTCTAGGCCCGGAGGCCCGCGGTGGTCGTGATCTGGGCCCTGTTGGGCGTGGTCTTGGTCGTCGTGGTCATCTTCAGCTTCTTCGTTCGCCGTCACGGCGAAGCGTCCCGACCCGATCCCGGCTGGACACCCACCGACGAGGTGTTCAAGGACCCGTCGACCGACCGGATCATGCGGGTCTGGGTCGACACGGCCGGCAATCGGCACTACGTCCCCAACCAGAGCCGCTGAGCCCACGCCGTCGGGGTAGCGAGGGGCACGCCCGGTGATCAGCGGTAGCTGCATCGATGCATTCGGCGGCGTGCGGGAGGCCTTCGCCGCCAATTTCGCCGAGCGTGGCGAGGTGGGGGGCGCCGTCTGCGTGATCGTCGACGGACAGGTGGTCGTCGATCTGGTCGGGGGCTGGGCCGACCGGCTCCGGCAACGGCCCTGGCAACCGACCACGATGGTCGACTTCTATTCGGTCGGCAAAGCCATCGTGGGCCTGCTCCTGCTCCAGCTGGTCGATGCCGGGCTCATTGGTCTCGACGACCCGATCGCCTCGGTGTGGCCGGAGTTCGCCCGTGGCGGCAAGGGGGCGGCCACCGTACGCCACGCCCTGTCCCACCAGGCCGGGGTGCCGGCCATCCGCGAGCCCTTGACCAACGACGACCTGTGGCAGTGGGGACGCATGACGGCTGCCCTGGCCGCCACCGAGGCGTGGTGGAAACCGGGTACCCGCCACGCCTATCACACCAACACCTACGGCCATCTGGTCGGCGAGGTCATCAGGCGGGTCTCGGGTGAGATGCCGGGAACGAGACTGCGCACCGTGGCCGAGGGGGTGGACGCCGACCTGTGGTTCGGGGTTCCCCTGCCCGAGCAGCACCGATGCGCCGAGGTCATCTGGGACTCCCCCATGGGGTCCACGGCCGTCGAGCTCGACGGGCTCACCGGGGATCCGTTGCTGGTGGCCCTCGGGTACTTCAATCCACCCGGGTATTCCTCCATCGGCGTGGTCAACACCACGGAATGGCGTAGCGCCCAGGTCCCATCGACCAACGGGCACGGCACCGCCACCGGCGTGGCGCGCTTCTATGCCGCCCTGTTGGAGCCCGGCCGGCTGATCTCGCCCGGCTTGTTGGCCGAGGCCACCAGCGTGCAGTCGGAGGGGTTCTGCCCGGTGCTGGGCGAGACGATGGCGTTCGGCCTGGGCTTCAAGCCCACCATCGCCCGCCGTCCTTTTGGCCCCAACCCGAGGAGCTTCGGCCATTTCGGCACCGGCGGTGCCGTGGGGTTCGCCGATCCGGACGCCGGGGTGGCGTTCGGCTACGTGATGAACCACGTGATCCCGAGGTGGCAGAGCTCGCGCAACCGCGCCCTCATCGATGCCCTCTACCGCTCGTTGTAACCCGGCCTGACGCAGTCCCAGTCCCGGCCAGTCCCAGTCCCGGCCTGACGCAGTCCCAGTCCCGGCCATCCCAGTCCCGGTCATCCCAGTCCCCGGGTCATCGCTCCCTGAACGCACATCGGCCGGACCCCGAAGGGCCCGGCCGCGTGCACCATTCCTGCCGCCTGAGCGGCCGGAGGGGTGTTACATCATGCCGCCCATGCCACCCATACCGCCGCCCATGGCTGCAGCTGCAGCAGCGGCAGCGGCCGGGTCGGCCTTCTCGGGCTTGTCGGCCACGAGCGCCTCGGTGGTGAGGAGCAGTCCGGCGATGGAGGCAGCGTTCTGCAACGCCGACCGGGTCACCTTGGCGGGGTCGATGACGCCCACCTTGACCAGGTCCTCGAACTCGCCGCTGGCGGCGTTCAGGCCGACCGAACCGCTCTCGGACTCGACCTGACGGACCATGACCGATCCTTCGAGCCCGGCGTTGTTGGCGATGCAGCGGAGGGGCTCGACCAGAGCCTTGGCCACGATCGACGCCCCGGTGGCCTCGTCGCCGTCGAGGGAGTCGATGACCTTCTGGACTGCGGAACGGGAGCGGACCAGAGCGGTACCGCCTCCGGCCACGATGCCCTCTTCGACCGCGGCGCGGGTGGCTGAGAGCGCATCTTCGATGCGGTGCTTCTTCTCCTTCAGCTCCACCTCGGTAGCAGCGCCCACCTTGACCACGGCCACGCCTCCGGCCAGCTTGGCCAGGCGCTCTTGGAGCTTCTCCCGGTCCCAGTCGGAGTCGGTGTCGTCGATCTCCCGGCGGATCTGGGCAATCCGGCCCTTCACCTCATCCTCACTGCCGCCTCCGTCGACGATGGTGGTGTCGTCCTTGGTGACGATGACCCGGCGGGCGGTGCCCAACAGGTCGACGGTGGTGGTGTCGAGCTTGAGGCCGATCTCCTCGGAGATCACCTGCCCACCAGTGAGCACGGCGATGTCCTGCAGGGTGGCCTTGCGGCGCTCGCCGAACCCTGGGGCCTTGACGGCCACCGAAGTGAACGTGCCCCGGATCTTGTTGACGACCAGGGTGGCCAGAGCCTCGCCCTCGACATCCTCGGCGATGATCAGGAGGGGCTTGCCCGTCTGCATGACCTTCTCGAGGATGGGGACCAGGTCATGGACGGCGCTGATCTTCTGGTTGGCGAAGAGGATCAGGGGCTCGTCCAGGACTGCCTCCTGGCGCTCGGTGTCGGTCACGAAGTACGGGGACAGGTAGCCCTTGTCGAACTGCATGCCCTCGGTGAACTCGAGCTCGATGCCGAAGGTGTTGGACTCCTCGACAGTCACGGTGCCGTCCTTGCCCACCTTGTCGATGGCGTCGGCCAGAACCTCGCCGATGGCGCCGTCCGCCGCCGAGATGGCCGCGATCTGGGCGATCTCGGTCTTGGAGTCGATCTCCTTCGACTGCTCCTTGATGGAGTCGACGGCAGCCGTGACCGCCTTGTCGATGCCCTTGCGCAGACCCAACGGGTTGGCGCCGGCGGCGACATTGCGGAGTCCCTCACGGATGAGGGCCTGGGCCAGGACGGTGGCGGTGGTGGTGCCGTCGCCGGCGACGTCGTTGGTCTTCGTCGCCACTTCCTTGACCAGCTGGGCGCCCATGTTCTCGAAGGCATCCTCGAGCTCCACCTCACGGGCGATGGACACACCGTCGTTGGTGATAGTCGGAGCGCCGAACTTCTTCTCGATCACCACGTTGCGGCCCTTCGGCCCCAGGGTGACCTTCACCGTGTCGGCGAGCTTGTTCACACCCGCCTCGAGACCGCGCCGAGCGGCTTCGTCGAACTTCAGGATCTTTGGCATTACTTACTCACCTTCGCCAGGACGTCACGGCTCGAGAGGATCAGCAGATCCTCGCCGTCGGAACTGATTTCGGTGCCTCCGTACTTCGAATAGACGACCGTGTCGCCCACGGCGATATCCAACGGCACGAGCTCGCCAGAGCTCTCCGCCCGGCGGCCCGGTCCAACGGCCAGAACTTCACCCTGCTGGGGCTTCTCCTTGGCGGTATCGGGGATCACCAGGCCGGACGCCGTGGTCTCCTCCGACTCGCCGGGGCGGACGACAATTCGGTCGTCAAGTGGATGCAGACTCATGTGATCGGGCCTCCTGTGGCACGCGTTAGCACTCGAACGTTGCGAGTGCTAACGATAGCGAGCCGTCACGCCCGAGGCAACCGCGACATCATTACCGCAGGTCAGAGGGGGACTCAACCGTTCAGGCCTGAGGAACCAGCCGCAAATTCGGGTCGGCCCCGAGCGTCAGCGGGCTCGGATCGCCGTGGTTCAGGCGCCACCATCCGGCGGCGGCCACCATGGCGGCATTGTCGGTGCACAGGGCCCGGCTGGGCAGGAACGCCCCGATCCCGTCCTCGGAGCAGGCGGCCTCGACCCGGCGGCGCAGCAACGAGTTGGCCGCCACCCCGCCGGCCAGGCATATCGCCTTGGCCCCGACGTCGGCTGCGGCGCGCCGGGCCTTGGCCACCAGCACCTCCACCACGGCCTCCCGGAACGAGGCGGCCACGTCCTCGGTGGCCGCCTCTGGGTGCTTTCTCACCGTGTTGACCACCGACGTCTTGAGGCCGCTGAACGAGAAGTCGTAGCCCTCACCCAGGAAAGCCCGGGGAAAGGCGAAGGTGTTGGGGTCGCCGTCCTCGGCCACCCGGTCGATGGCCGGCCCACCGGGATAGCCGAGACCGAGAAAGCGGGCGACCTTGTCGAACGCCTCCCCGGCCGCGTCGTCGATGGTCCCACCGAGCAGCCGGTAGCGCCCCGGGGCCGTCACCTCGATGAGGAGCGTGTGGCCGCCGGAGACGAGGAGCACCACCAGGGGCCACCCCAGGTCGGGCTGCTCGAGCAGGGAGGCGAACAGGTGGGCTTCGAGGTGGTTCACTCCTACGAAGGGCACATCCCAGGCCAGGGCCAAGGACTTGGCCTCGGCCACGCCGACCAGCAGGGAGCCGATGAGACCCGGGCCGTAGGTCACGGCCACGGCGTCGATCCCGGTCCCCGAGGGATCCGATCCGGCGGCATCGAGCGCATCAGCAAGGATGGGCGTCAACAGCTCGACATGGGCTCGACCGGCCAGTTCGGGCACGACGCCCCCGTAGCGGGCGTGCAGGTCGATCTGGCTGGCCACCACCGAGGAGGCGATGGAGGCTCCGCGGTCAACCACCGAGGCCGCCGTCTCGTCACATGACGTCTCGATGCCCAGCACCCGGTCGATGGTCACCAGGTCACGCTCAGATCAGGAGGGAGCTCGGCCTCGATCGACGCCAGTCGAGCCTGGTAGGTGTCGGAATCGATCGATCGGGCCCACATCACCAGTGCATCCTCGCCTGTTTCGGCGTAATAGTTGGGGCGAAGGCCCACGGGGGCCATCCCGAAGCGCCGGTACAGGGCCAGGGCGGGCTCGTTGCCCACCCGGACCTCGAGGGTGAGATGCCGTGATCCCCGGTCGACAGCCGAACGGGCCAGGTCGAGCATGAGCACGGTGGCGATCCCCCGCCCCTGCCAGGACGGATCCACTGCGATGTTGTTCACGTGGGCGTCCTCCTCGATGAGCATCAGCCCGGCGAACCCGACGATGTCCCGGTTCACCCACGCCGTCCGGTAGATGCGGGACTTCCGTTGGGACAGTTCGTCGGCGAACAGCCGGTGGGACCACGGGCGCGGGTACACCGCCTCTTCGATGGCCAACACCCCCCGGAGGTCGCGCGTGCGCATGGCGGCCAACCGCAGATCGACCTGGGCGGGCGAGCTGGCGTTCACGACGCCCGCCCCGCGCCGGGCTCGATGTCATCGGCCGACGGTGGGGACGGAGCCACCGGGACCCGCTGTTCCCAGTTGATGGTGGCATCAGCCTCCCGCAGGTAGTGCGGCAGGACGTCCACCGGGTCCGAGGCCCTGGCGCCACCCTGGAGCCGGAGGCGAGCCAGCCGAGCCAGGGTCTCGGGCGGGGGCGCCAGCAGCGGAGGCCCGGGCAGCGGCTCAGCCGAGGGAAGCTGATCGAACAGCGCCTGGTAGCGGGCGACCCCGTTCCCCACCAGGACCATCGGACCGTCATCGGCGGCGCGGGCCAACTCGTCCACCAGGGCCCCGGGATCGAAGCGCGCCGCAGCCGACACTTGGCCGTTCGCCGGATCCCACGCCGAGGCCGTGGCGCCGTCGAAGCGGTAGCGGGCGGCGAAGACCTCGCTGCGGCGGGCGTCGACCGCGGCCACCACCTGACAGGGCGAACCGGCCGGCCGCTGGCACATGGCCGCCGCGGCCAGGATGTCGAGGCTCTCGACCCCCACGACCCCGATGCCCAGCCCTTGGGCCAGGGCCTTGGCCGTGGCCACCCCCACTCGGAGCCCGGTGAACAGCCCAGGGCCGACATCCACGGCGATGACGTCGACGGCGGCCAGGGGTACACCGGCGTCCCGGCATACCTGCTGCAGGGCCGGAGCCAGGGCCTCGGCGTGACGCCGGCCACCCGTCTCGGTGACAGCCGGCCCCGGGGCGACCTCGCCCAGGATGGCCGCTCCGACCAGGTCCGTGGCCGACTCGAGGGCGAGAACGATCACCGCGGCGCCGCCCATGGTTCGAGCGCGGCCACCAGGTGCGTCCAGCGACCGTCCCAGGCCGTGCCGATGGGGGCGATGGCGATCGAGCGGACGTCCTCGTCGGCCCCGGCGCTGCCCCCGCCGGCCACGGCGCTGCCCTCGCCGGCTGGGCCCGCGGCGATGTGGACGGTCAGCGATCCCGAGCCCAGAACAGGCTCGGCCATGTCGCCCCACTCCACCACGGCGACCCCGCCGTCCTCGACCAGCTGACCGAGCCCGAGGTCGACGATCTCTTGGAGGTGGTCGAGGCGGTAGACGTCGGCATGGAGCAACGTCCGGACCGGCCCGTCGCCACAGGGGTACTGGCGGACCAGGGCGAATGTCGGGCTGGTGACGGGCTCCCTCACCCCGAGGGCGGCCCCGAACCCCTGGGCGAACGCGGTCTTGCCCGCGCCCAGGTCGCCGGCCAGCAACACGATGTCGCCGGGCACACAGAGGGGGGCCACCGCCCCGGCCAGCGAGCGCGTCCCCTCGACGTCGGTGGTGAGGCAGCGCACCGCCGCACCGGGCCACCCGCCGCTCACGACGCCCAGCCGAGGAGCCGCTTGGCCCTGATCAGGTCGGCGCGCATCTCGGCCACCACCGCGCCGCCCGATCGCAGCGCGGCGGCCGGATGGTAGGTCGGCACCAGGCGACCCTGGCCGAAGGGGTATGACCGTCCCCGAACCGACCGGATGCCGTCGGTCGTCTCCAGGAGTAACTTCATGGCGAAGTTCCCCAGAGTCACCACCACGGTGGGCTGGATGAGATCGATTTGGGCGGTCAGGTACGGACGGCAGGTGGCGATCTCGATGGGCCGCGGGTCGCGGTTGTCCGGCGGGCGGCACTTGACCACGTTTGCGATGTAGCAGGCGCTGCGATCGATTCCGAGCTCCTCGGCCATCAGCCGGTCGAGCAGCTTGCCCGATCGGCCCACGAAGGGTTCGCCCTGGAGATCCTCTTCTCGCCCCGGCGCTTCCCCCACGAACATCAAGTCGGCACGCGGATCCCCCACCCCGAAGACCACCTGGGTGCGATGCTCCGACAGGGGGCACCGCGTACACGTCGTCGCCTCCAGGGCAAGGTCGGCCAATGCGGTCGGCTCGGCCACGGGGCGAATCGTACCGCCACTCAGCAATCTGTCGTTCGGGCTGTGCCGGTCAGGCCGCGCCCGTGCCGCGCTCGAGTGACACCGAGAACCGGTGGAGCAGGTCATTGAGCTCGTCGGGCCGCTCGAGCATCACCATGTGCCCGCACCCCGGCAGCACCTCGAGGACAGCATGGGGAATGCCCGCGGCCATCCGGCGGGCATGGAAGGGGGGCAGGAGCAGGTCACGCGATCCGACCACGATTCGGGTGGGCAGCCGAATCTCGCCGAGTCGGGCCCGCAGGTCGAACCCGACCAACGAGACCAGGAGGTCGGCCATCGCCGTCGGGGACATGGCCGAGGTCAAAGAGCGGGTCAGCTCCAGGTCGAGGGCGGTGGGCCGGGAGCCGAAGGCCATCCGGGTCGACCACGAAGCCAGGTCCTCGCCTGGAAATAGCCCTCGCCCCTTTCGCCCGGCCGAAGCCAGGCTACGACCGGTGAGCGCCGCCATCCTGTCGGTGACCACGGGCCACAGCGGCACGCCGGTCACGGGTCCGGCCGTGGTCCCCACCAACACGAGACCGGCCACATGCTCGGCCATCCGGTCCGGCTCGGCTAACGCCGCGGTGAGCGAGACCATGCCTCCCATGGAGTGGCCGACAAGCACCGCGTTGCGAACGTCCAAGGCCTCCAGGACGTCCAGGACGTCCTGGGCCAGGCGATCGAAGCTGTAGCCGTCGTCACCGGCCACCGACGGGCCGTGGCCCCGCTGGTCGATGGCGATGACCCGATGGCGGCCGGCCAGCGCGGCGAACTGACGGACCCACACCGCGTCCGACAGCGTCACTCCGTGAACCAGGACGATGGGCCGCCCCTGGCCGAGCTCGACGGCATGGATCACCCCGCCGTCGCTGGTGGCCACGTCGTGATGCACCAGCTCGTCGACCATCCTCAGGCCGGCTTCGGCCAATGCGTCGTCGCCTGCCCGCCACCGGCGCGTCCAGTGCCGCTGAGCGGCAAAGGCGCCGCCCGCGGCGAGCGCCGCGGCTGCGGCGCCGGCGGCGATCAACCGGCGTGACGGGCGCGGCAGCGAGCGCCTCACCTCTGGCTGCCACCAGCGGAGGACGCCGACTCACGGTCCTGCGCTGGCTGGGCAGCCGGGCCGGCGGCTGTGCCGGTCCCGTCGGTGGGTGCGTTCGTCGCTACCCGGGGGACCCGGGGACCGATGCCGCACAGCACCTCGTAGCTGATGGTTCCGAGGAGGTCGGCCCACTCGGTGGCGGTGACCGTGGCGTCGGCCTGACGCCCCAGAAGGACCACCTCATCGCCTACCGCGGGGATTGTCGGCCCTGGCGGCCCACAGTCGATCACGATCTGATCCATGGTGACCATGCCGGCCAGCGGACGGCGGATCCCCCCCACCAGCACCTGGCCGCCGCATTCGAACAGGCGGCGGGGCACCCCGTCGGCGTATCCGATCGGAACGGTGGCCACGATCGACCGCTCCGGCAGAGGGCGGCGCCGGCCATAGGAGGGCCGTTCACCCTTCTGCAGCTCTCGGATGTAGGTCACCTCCGCCTTCAGCGAGAGGGCAGATCGCAGCCGGCCACCGCCGGTGGCATCGGCCAGCACACCGGCATGAGCCGGAATGGGCAGTTCCCCGTAGACGGCGATGCCGCAGCGAACCAGATCGCGCCTCGCTCGGGGATGGGCGATGGTCCCGGCCGAGTTGGCCGCGTGGACGAGGGCCGGCCGGTGGCCGGCCCGGTCCAGTTGGGCCAGCGTGGCGTCGAGGAGGGCCAGCTGCTCGCGGGTGAACTGCACGTCGCCGTCCGCCGGGCCATCGGCCACAGCCAGGTGGGTCCACACCCCCTGCAGGGCCAGGTTGGCCCGAGCGCCGATCAGGTCGGCCAGGAACACGGCGTCAGCGGGCTCGGCGCCGACCCGGTGCATGCCGGTGTCGATCTTGAGGTGGACCGGGAGCGGGGCAGTGACGGCCGCCGAGGCGGCGGCCACCGAGCGAATCCCCCGTTCGGTGTACACCGTGGGCACCAGGTTTCGGGCCACCGCCTCGGCCACGGCATCGGCCGGTGGTTCGGAGAGGAGCAGGATCGGCGCCTCGATCCCCGCTTCGCGCAACACAACTCCCTCTTCCACCAGGGCCACGGCCAACCAGGTCGCGCCGCCGTCCAGCGCCGCCCGGGCCACGTCCACCGATCCGTGCCCATAACCGTCTGCCTTGACCACGGCGCTCAGCGCCGCCGGCCCGGCCAGTTCGACCAGCAGTGCGGCGTTGTGCCTGATGGCGTCCAGGTCCACCTCGGCCCAGGCCGGGCGCCACCGTCCCCTACCCATGGGTGCCGCCGTCTGTGCTGGCGTCCCGGGCCCGGGACAACACGCCGGACACCAGCTTCGGGAGGTCGCCGGCGACCAGCCCCTCGGTTGCCCCGTCGGCCGCGGCACGACCGTGGACGTGGGCGGCGAGCCCGGCGGCCTCGAGCGGGGCCACCCCCCGAGCCACGAACGCACCGATCACCCCGGAAAGGACGTCCCCGGTCCCCGCGGTGGCCAACGCCGGAGTTCCGGCCAGGCCGAGGACCACCCGGCCATCCACTTCGCCCACGGCAGTGGTCGTGCCCTTGACCAACGCCACCGCTCCCGCCCTCTCGGCCAGCCGTCGGGCGGCGGCGATCCGGTCCCGCTCGGGCGGCTGACCCATGAGCCGCCGGTACTCCCCGTCGTGCGGCGTGAGCACCACCGCCGACGCAGACGACACGGGTGCGTCGAGGTGGCCCAGTGCGTACAGCCCGTCCGCGTCCACCACGACAGGGACCGGGGAGCGCTCCACCAGGCGCCGCAGGTCAGCCGCCGTCGAGTCGGCCCTCCCGATGCCCGGGCCCACCACCACGACTTGGCACCGCTCGGCCTGGGTCAGGGCCTCATCGGCCCATCCCTCCTTGGGCAAAGGGACGCTCACCGCTTCGGAGGCCGGGGTTCGGCCGACATCGGCTCCGGGAATCCCCAACCGGACCATTCCGGCGCCGGACCGGTAGGCGGCCATGGCCGACAGCCCCGCCGCCCCGGTCATGCCGGGCGAGCCGGCCACCACCAGGACGGCCGAGGTCCATTTGTGATCCTCCCGTTTCCGCGCAGGGAGCAGACCGACGATGTCCCTGTCGGTCATGACATGCACACGGGCTCCCTCGACCGGCAACCCAATGTCGGCAACGGTGATCAACCCGGCCAGCCCGGGACCATCGGCCTGGACCAGGCCGGGTTTCAACGCCGCAAAGGTCACGGTCCGGGTGGCGGCCATCGGTGAGCCCGAAGCCACTCCCGAGTCGCCCTCGACTCCCGACGGGATGTCCACGGCCAATACCGGGGTCCCCGACGGGACGGCGGGTGCCCGGTACCGGCCCCGGAAGCCGGTGCCGAAGGCGGCGTCGATCACCAGGTCGACGGGGCCGATCCCCGAGGGCGCCTCGGAGGCGTCGATCACCTCGACCCGGGCGCCCCGACGCCGGAGCAGGGACGCCGCCACCCGGCCGTCGGCCCCGTTGTTCCCCTTCCCGGCCACCACCACGACCCGCCGCCCGTAGGCTCCGCCCAGCATCTCCAGGGCGACGACAGCCACGGCTGTCCCCGCCCGCTCCACCAGAACGTCGAGCGGCGTGGACGCCTGGGCCCGCGCATCGGTGGCCTGCATCTCGGCCACGGTGAGCACCGGTCGCACGATCAGGCCCCGTTCCCCGCCGGTGCTGGCTCCTTCTCCGCCCGTGCTGTGGTGTTCCCCTCGAGGACCCCGGCGTTGCCCGCCGGATCCCGCTCGGCCAGGACCGTGGCCATGGCCACCAGATGGGTATGGCTCAACGACAGGTGCCACCGGCCCACACCGGCCCGGGTGGCCAGCTCTGCGGCCCCACCCGACAGCACCAGGAACGGTGCGTCGAGCCCAGACCTCACCACCTCGACGTCGACGAAGGCGAAGGCCCCGAGGCCGACCCCGAGGGCCTTCATGGTGGCCTCTTTGGCCGCGAACCGCGTGGCCAACCGGGCCGTCGGGTCGACGGCCCGGGACGCGTAGTCCCGCTCGTTCTCGGTGAACAGGCGGGTGGACAACCGGGGCCGGCGGACGAGCGTGTCCCGGAACCGGTGCAGGTCGACGGCATCGACCCCGATGCCCACCACCGTCCCGTTCCCCAACGAGCCCGTCACTCGACGGTGACCGTCTTGGCCAGGTTCCGAGGCCGGTCCACGTCCAGCCCGTGCAGGCGAGCCAGGGAGTAGGCGAAGAGCTGCAGGGGAACCACGTCCACGATCGGGGCGAACAGCTGGTGCGTCTGGGGCACCCACAGGACGGCGTCGGCCCGATCTGCCGTTTCCTCGTCACCGTCGTTGGCCACCAGCACCACCGTGGCCCCACGGCTCTTCACCTCTTCGACATTGGCCATCATCTTCTCCCACAGCCGGGTGCGGGTGGCCACCCCGATCACCACCGTGCCCGGCTCGACCATGGCAATGGGCCCGTGCTTCAACTCGCCGGCAGGGAACCCTTCAGCGCGCAGGTAGGAGAGCTCTTTCAGCTTGAGCGACCCTTCCAGGGCAACCGGGTAGCCCACGTGTCGCCCGATGAAGATGAAGGTGGGCGAGTGGCGGTACGCACGGGCTACCTGGTCCACGTCGGGTGCCCGGGTCAGCGCCGTCTCCACGTGGGCGGGAAGCGCGCTCATGGCCCCCAAGAGGTCGATGGCTTCGGTCGGGTACAGCGTTCCCCGCAACTGGGCCAAGTACAGGGCCAGGATCCCCAACGCGGTGATCTGGGCCAGGTGCGTCTTGGTGGCGGCGACGCCGATCTCGGGGCCGGCCCGGGTGTAGAGGACGGCGTCAGCCTCGCGGGCCATCGACGAGTCGACGACGTTGGAGATGACCAACACCTTGGCGTTCCATCGCCGGGCTTCGCGCAGGGCCTGGAGCGTGTCCACCGTCTCTCCGGACTGGCTCACCCCGATCACCAGGGTGCGGGAGTCGAGCACCGGGTCGCGATAGCGGAACTCGCTGGCGATGTCGATCTCCACGGGCAACCGGGCCCAGTGCTCGATGGCGTACTTGGCCATGAGGCCGGCGTGGTAACTGCTGCCGCAGGCCACGATGAAGATCTTGTCCACAGACCGCAGCTCGTCGTCAGAGAGCCGCACCTCGTCGAGGGCCAGTGAGCCATCAGGGAGCTGACGACCGAGCATGGTGTCGGCAACCGCCCGAGGCTGCTCGTGCATCTCCTTGCTCATGTAATCGTCGTAGCCGTCCTTGCGGGCGGCATCGAGGTCCCAGTCCACGCTGAGCGGCTTGGGCGAGATCTCGGTGCCGTCCATGGTGGTCACCCGGATGGACCCCGGCCGCAGTTCGGCGACCTCGTCGTCCTCGAGGAGGAAGAAGGTACGGGTCCGGCCCAACAGGGCGGGGATGTCCGAGGCCAGGAAGGCCTCGCTGTCGGTCACGCCCATGATGAGCGGCGACACCCGGCGGGCGGCCACGATGAGGTCGGGCTCGTCACGGCTGACCACGGCCAGGGCGAAGGCCCCCCGGACCCGGCGCAGGGCGGCACGGACGGCACCGACCAGGCCACCGGCCGGGTTGAGGAGAAGGGCCGATTCGACCAGGTGGGCCAGCACCTCGGTGTCGGTCTCGGACTCCAGGTCGTGCTCCACCTTGAAGAGCTCGTCCGAGAGCTCATGGTGGTTCTCGATGATCCCGTTGTGGATCAGGGCGATGCGGCCGGTGCAGTCCATGTGAGGATGGGCGTTGGTCACCGATGGTCGGCCGTGGGTGGCCCATCGAGTGTGGCCAATCCCGGTGATCCCGGACGTCGGGGCCATGGCTGCTTGTTTGGTCAGCTCGTCGAGCGACTGCGTGCCGTGTGCCGCCCGGCCCCGCCACAGGCTGCCATCGCCCCCGGGGGGGACCAGGGCGATGCCGGCCGAGTCATAGCCGCGGTACTCCAGCCGGGACAGGCCTTCGAGCAGGACGTCGCGTGTGTCGTCGCTACCGGTCACGCCGATGATGCCGCACATGGGCTACGAGGCTACCTGTACGGCAGGCCGTGACCATGCCTCTAGGGCAGGCCGTGACCACTCCTGGTGGCCGTCAGCCGGTGGATCAACCCGGCGTGGCCGCCGCCGCTTGGAGCTCGTAGGCGACGAGGGCGCTCAACCGTTGGGCGATCTCCTCGGCCACGCCCTCGCCGGACGCCTCGACCATGACCCGGACCAGGGGCTCGGTCCCACTGGGCCGCAGCAGCACCCGGCCGGTCTCGGACAAGCGCTCCTGCTCCTCCGCCACCGCCGACCAGACGGCGCCGGCGCCCGCCAGCAGCTCGGTGTTGGGCACGGGCACGTTGACCAGTACCTGGGGCACCCGGATGATCAGGCCCGAGACCAGCTCGGCGAGCGGCTTTCCCATCCGGGTCACCAGGTCGGCCAGGACCAGCCCGGTCAGCAGGCCGTCGCCGGTGGAGGCCATCTCGCGGAACACGATGTGCACGGACTGCTCGCCGCCGAGGGCCAAGCCGTCGACGTCCAGCGCGGCCAACACGTACCGGTCCCCGACCGGTGTCTCTTTCACCACGATGCCCCGCTCGGCCATGGCCAGCCGGAAGCCCAGGTTGGTCATCACCGTGACCACCACGGTGTTCCCGGCCAGCAGCCCGCGATCGGCCAGGTCCACGGCGAACAGGGCCAGGAGCTCGTCACCGCCGATGACGGTCCCGGTGTGGTCGACGGCCAGGAGCCGATCGGCATCACCGTCAAGGGCAAGGCCCAGGTCGGCGTGGCGCTCGAGCACGGCGGCAGCCAAGGTCTCGGTGTGGGTCGATCCGTATCCGGCATTGATGTTGCTGCCGTCGGGGTCGGCGCCGATGACCACGACGTCGGCTCCCAGGGACTCGAACACCTCCCCGCCCAGGGCGGAGGCGGCCCCGTTGGCACAGTCGACCACAAGCCGCATCCCGTCCAACCGTCGACCCTCGAGCGATCCCACCAGGTGGTCGATATAGGCGGCTCCGGGATCGGGCTCGGTGATCAGGCGGCCGACACCATGCCCCTCGGGGTTTCGCGGTCCGCGGACGTTCGGGTCGAGGATGCTCACCATGGCGTCCTCGATGGCCGCTTCCGTCTCGGCGCTGAGCTTGGTGCCACCCCGGGCAAAGAGCTTGATCCCGTTGTCGGCGAAGGGGTTGTGGGAGGCCGACACCACAGCGGCGGGGAGATCCCGCTGGGCGGACATCCAGGCCACGGCGGGGGTGGGCAGGACGCCGGCATCGATCACGTCGGCCCCCTCGCCGGCCAACCCGGCGGCCAGGGCCGCCTGCAAGAGGGGCCCCGAGCGGCGGGTGTCCCGGCCGACGATGAAGGCGGGGGCCGGCAGGATGCGTGCCGTGGCCCGTCCGAGAGCGAGGACCAGCTCGGGCGTGAGCTCGGCGTTGGCCACACCCCTCACGCCATCGGTGCCGAAACGGGCCTGCACCATGGGCTCGGAGCTACCGCTTCGAGTACTGGGGTGCCTTGCGGGCCTTTTTCAGGCCGTACTTCTTGCTTTCCTTCTCCCGAGCATCACGGGTGAGGAAGCCGGCCTTCTTCAAGGCGGCACGGAGCTCGGGATCGAGCGAGCACAGTGCCCGGGCGATGCCCAGACGGAAGGCGCCGGCCTGGCCGGACACCCCGCCGCCATCGATGGTCACATCGATGTTCCACATCTCGGTCGTCTCGGTCAGCCGGAGCGGCTCGGTCACGATCATCCGGTGGGTGGCCGAGGTGAAGTAGTCCTCGAACTTGTGCTTGTTGACGGTGATGGTGCCGTCCCCGGAACGGAACCGCACACGGGCCACAGCCTGTTTGCGGCGTCCGGTGGTCTGGCAGAGGGGGGTGTTGGCCACGAGGAGCTCCTAGTCGTCTTTTCGTTCGGGTGCCGGGCTCAGGATCCGCCGCGGGTGGAAGCCAGCCGGCGGGCACCGGGCAGGTCCAACGGCGCGGGGGACTGCGCAGCATGAGGATGGTCGGGACCGGCGTAGACCTTCAGCTTGTCGAGCATCTGGCGTCCCAGCCGGTTCTTCGGCAGCATGCCCCGGACCGCGTTCCGCACCACTTCTTCAGGGCGGTCCTCCAACAGCCGGGCATACGACGTCGCCGTCAGACCACCGGGATACCCACTATGCCGGTAGGCCACCTTGGTGTCGGCCTTGCCCGCGGTCAACACGACCTTGGCCGCATTGACCACCACCACGTGGTCGCCGGTGTCGACATGGGGGGCGAAGATGGGCTTGTGCTTGCCCCGGAGGATGGAAGCCACTTCGGTGGCCAGGCGGCCCAGCACCATATCCTCGGCATCGACGAGATGCCAGGCACGGGTGATGTCAGCGGGCTTGGGGGAGAACGTGCGCACTAAAGGTCCTTGTTCGGTGATGCCGGGGCTGCCATGGCGAGCCGGTTCGGAGCCAAATCGCCTGTGTCGCTCATCTCTGAGCCAACCGTCCGGCGACAACGGGTTGTCGGCCAACGGTCACGAGCGGTCACGGGCGAACCCAGCGGACCACAAGGATACGACGAAAGTGCCCAGGTCGGCAAGCCGCCTGGCCGAGCACGCCCGGAGGCAGGTGCCAGAGCCCGGCCCCGGGCCGTGGGGCTCTACCGCCGCCGAGGCCTCGATGTGATCGCCGGCTCACGGCATCAGGAGCCATAGCGGACGGCGACCAGGCACAACCCGTGCGGCGGGGCGGGCTGGGAGGCCTGCTGGCGATCAGCGGAACGGAGGATCCACAGCATGTCTGACGCCCGTTTCCGACCCCGACCCACGTCGACCAGGGTGCCGACCAGCGAGCGGACCATCTGGTGACAGAAGGCGTTGGCCTCGATCTCGAAGGCCACGAGGGCGCCCTCGGCCGGGAGGAGAGCGGCATGGCCGTCTGCCCCGGTGGGCGACGAACGGGCGCCCCGGCCGCCGGATCCACCTCGGGCCCCGTCTCCGTCCACCACCGACCACCGGGCGTCGACTACCCGCCGTGTGATGGGATCGTCAGGCGACGCGCCGGGAACCCGACGGCAAAAGGCGCGAAAGTCATGCTCCCCCACGAGGGCGTCGGAGGCGGCAGCCATGGCCCGGAGGTCGAGCTCGTCCGACACATGCCAGGCCAGGCCGGCCAGCAGCGGGTCCGCCACCGGTGCGTTGACCACCAGATAGCGGTACCGGCGGCCCGTCGCCGAGCGTCGGGCGTCGAAACCGGCAGGGGCAGGCCCGGCCTCTCGCACCACGATGGCCGGCCCCAGCTGCCGGTTGCACGAACGCAGGAGAACCTCGGGATCGAGGCCGGTGGCGAGTGGGGCCGGGAGATCCACGTGCACCACCTGGTCCTGGGCGTGGACACCGGTGTCGGTCCGCCCCGCGCAGGTGAGGGTCACAGCCGACCGGGTCACCCGGCCCAGGGCCGCGCTGAGGGCGCCGGCAACCGTCGCCTGGCCATTCTGGGCGGCAAAACCATGGAAACCGGACCCGTTGTAGGCGATCCGGAGACGCCAGCGGACCGTCTCCCCGTCGGCTGTGCCTGATTCGGCTCCGACGCCTGTGCCTGATTCGGCCTCGGTCCCCCGATCCGTGGGGCGGCCGGGTGGGCCAGACCCCCCGGCCGGGGGGACCAGCCTCAAACCAGTTCGATGCGGGCCATCGGAGCGTTGTCGCCCTGACGGTTCCCGAGCTTCAAGATGCGGAGGTAGCCACCGGGCCGGTCGGCGTAGCGGGGTCCGATCTCTTCGAAGAGCTTGTGGGCCATGTCCTTGTCCCGGATGAACGCCACCACCTGGCGGTGACGATGGAGACCGCCCTTGGCTGCGGCGGTGATGCACTTTTCGGCCACCGGGCGGAGCGCCTTGGCCTTGGCCTCGGTGGTGACCAGGGACTCCGCTGCGATCAGGGAGGCGACCAGGTTTCCCATCATGGCCTTCTGATGGGCCGAGCTGCCGCCGAATCGGCGGCCTTTCTTCGGGGTTCCGAGCATGACGTCAGTCCTTCACCCGCAGGGACAGGCCCCGCTCATCGAGCTTCTGGAGCACCTCGTCGAGCGACTTCTGCCCGAAGTTGGTGATGTTCAACAGGTCGTCCAACGAGCGGTCTACCAGCTCGCCGATGGTGTTGATCTGGGCCCGCTTCAGGCAGTTGCGAGGCCGTTCGGTGAGGTCCAGGTCCTCGATGCGGAGGTCGAGATCCGGCGAACCGGTACCGACCGTGCCCACTTCGCCCAGCTCCAGGCCCTGGGGCGCGTCCTCCAGGTCGGCGACCAGGCCGACCAGGGTGCGCAGCGTGTCACCGGCCGAAGCCAGCGCCTCGCGGGGGGACAGGGAACCGTCGGTCTCGATGTCGAGGACGAGGCGGTCGAAGTCGGTCGACTGCTCCACCCGGACGGGCTCGACCGTGAAGGCCACCCGGCGCACCGGGGAGAAGATGGCGTCGACCGGGATCACCCCGATGACCGACGAGCGCTTGTTCTTGTCAGCCGACGCATAGCCCCGGCCCCGCTCTACCGTCAGGTCGACAGCCAACCGGCCCTTGCTGTTCAGCGAGGCAATGTGCTGGGCGGGGCTGAGCACCTCGACGTCTGCGGTGACCTGGATGTCACCGGCGGTGGCATCGCCGGGCCCCCGCTTGTCCAGGCGAACCGTCACCGGCTCGTCGCTGTGCACCTTGAACAGGACGTCCTTCAGGTTCAACAGCAGGTCGGTGATGTCCTCTTTCACGCCTGGCAAGGTGGTGAACTCGTGGAGGGCCTCGTCAAAGCGCACCTGGGTGACAGATGCGCCCGGGATGGACGACAACAGGGTGCGGCGCAGAGAGTTGCCCAGGGTGTGGCCAAAGCCGGGATCGAGAGGACCCACGGCAAACCGCTGCCGGTTGTCCTCTGGTTCGCCGATGGCTTCGACGGTAGGTCGCTGGATGATGAGCATGCTGATCGTGGCTCCTCGACGTGTGTTGCTCAGGTCTGGTGCTAGTGGGCTGCTGAGTGGTGCTGACTGGCTCGGCGCCGTGCCCGGCGCGCGGGGTACTGCGGTGGTCCTACTTGGAGTACAGCTCGACGATGAGCTGCTCTTGCACGGGCTCGTCGATGTGCTCGCGCAGTGGGAGCGAGAACACCTTGACGGCGAATTTGTCCCCGACCGTCTCCAGCCATGGGGGGAGCTGGCGATCGAGGGTGTCCATGTTCCGCCGGACCGGGAACAGCTCACGAGACGACTGCTTCAGGCTGATGACGTCGTCCTTGTGAACCCGGTAGCTGGGAATGGTGACCCGCTTGCCGTTCACCTGGACATGCCCGTGGCGCACGAACTGGCGGGCCTGGGAACGGCTGGCGCCCCACCCGGCCCGGAAGGCCACGTTGTCGAGACGGAGCTCGAGCATGCGCAACAGGTTCTCGCCGGTGATGCCCGGGGCCCGGCTGGCTTCGCCGTACAGGTTCCGGAACTGCTTCTCGAGCAGTCCGTAGATGCGGCGCGCCTTCTGCTTCTCGCGCAGCTGGCCCAGGTACTCCGAGCCCTGCCGCATGCGGTCGCGGCCGTGCTCGCCAGGCGGATAGGCGCGGCTGTGGCGGTCGGTGACCGCCTCAGAAACGGGGCACTTCATCGAATAGCAGCGCTCTCCCTTCAAAAAGAGCTTGGTGCGCTCCCGGCGACAAAGCCGGCAGACAGGTCCGGTGTATCTGGCCATATGTGTTTCCTCTGATCCCTTCGATCTTCGCCCGGCTCAGACCCGGCGCCGCTTCTTGGGGCGGCAGCCGTTGTGCGGGATGGGGGTGACGTCTTTGATGCCGGCCACTTCGATGCCGGCGGCGGCCAGGGACCTGATGGCCGTCTCCCGGCCCGAGCCCGGGCCACGGACGAGCACGTCGACCCGGCGGACGCCGTGCTCCATGGCCTTTTTGGCGCAGGACTCCGCAGCCAGCTGGGCCGCGAACGGCGTGGACTTGCGTGAACCCTTGAACCCGACGTTTCCGGCAGAGGCCCAGGCGAGCACGTTGCCCTCGGGGTCGGCGATGGACACGATGGTGTTGTTGAACGAGCTCTTGATGTGGGCGACGCCGAACGCGATGTTCTTGCGCTCCTTGCGACGGGGCCGACGGGCGGCGCCCGCGGCTTTGGTGGGCTTGGCCATTACTTGCGAACCTTCTTCTTACCGGCGACCGTCTTCTTCGGTCCCTTGCGAGTACGGGCGTTGGTATGGGTGCGTTGACCGTGGACGGGAAGGCCCTTGCGATGGCGGACGCCCTGATAGCAGCCGATCTCCATCTTCCGCTTGATGTCCTGGGACACTTCCCGCCGCAGGTCGCCCTCGACCTGGTAATTGGCGTCGATGAACGTGCGCAGACGGGTGACCTCTTCGTCGGTCAGGTCCCGAACACGGGTGTCGGGACTGGTCTCGGTGACGGCACAGATGTTCTGTGCCGTCGTCCGGCCGACGCCGAAGATATAGGTGAGAGCAATCTCCAACCGCTTTTCGCGGGGAATGTCTACGCCGCTGATACGAGCCACGCTGTCCTTCCTTCTTCCTTGCCCTAGCCCTGCCGCTGCTTATGGCGGGGGTTCTCGCAGATGACCACGACCCGCCGATGACGGCGGATCACCTTGCACTTCTCACACATCGGCTTGACGCTCGGTCGAACCTTCATGTTTCCGCACCTCTCTTACGAACTGCTCATGCTGCACTGCCGCCCGTGCTGCTATTTCTTGTTACTGATCTGCCTGTCTGGTCTGCCCATGCTGCCCCGAACGGTCTGCCCTGCCCGTGGTGTCGACGCCGACTAGACCGGTCACCCGCTCACTTGTAGCGGTAGGTGATCCGTCCGCGAGCCAGGTCGTACGGGGTGATCTCGACTTGCACACGGTCGCCGGGAAGGATCCGGATGCGGTGCATCCGCATCTTCCCCGAGCTGTGCGCCAGTACTTTGTGGCCGTTCTCGAGCTCGACGCGGAACATGGCGTTCGGCAGCGGCTCGACGACGGTTCCCTCCAGCACGATGGCGTCTTCTTTGGGCTTGGGCAGGTGATTCTCCTAAAAACTCTGATGTCCTGTTCCACTCACCCCAGGGGTCGGCGTGCAGCACGCGATCGACGTAGTGTCGTTGCACCGCACCGCCGTCGGCAGAGCACCAGAAGGGCGCCACCGGGAGCGGGACTCGGCACGCCATCACACACCGGTGGCGAGCCGAACGACTAGTTTAGCGGTTTCGCGGCAATTTGCCAGTTCGATGGGCAAATCAGGCCCCAACAGGCACCCGATCGCCTGTTTGGTCGGTCCCAGCCCGTCGGGCCGGCTGAAAACGAGCCGCCGGGTCGCCCCTCACGGGACGGTGAACACCTCCGGACCATCGTCGGTCACCGCGATGGTGTGCTCGAAGTGGGCCGAGAGGCGCCCGTCGGCGGTGATCACACTCCACCCGTCTTCGAGCTGGAGGGTCTCGGGACTACCGGCGTTCACCATCGGCTCGACGGCGAACACCATCCCCGACTTGAGCACGGGCCCCGGGGTTCCCGGCCAGTAGTTGGGCACCTGGGGCTCCTCGTGCATCGCCGTGCCGATGGCGTGGCCGACGTACTCACGCACCACGGTAAACCCGGCACTCTCCGCAACCTTCTGAACGGCCCGCCCTACCTCGTTCAGCCGGTTGCCGGGGCGCAGCTGGTCGATCCCCGACCACAGGCTGGCCTCGGTCACCTCCAACAGGCGCGTGGCCTCTGGGCTGAGCTCCCCGATGCCCGCCGTGTAGGCGGCATCGCCGTGGTAGCCCTCGATGATGGCGCCGCAGTCGACCGACAGGATGTCCCCCTCGGCCAGCACCACCTGGTCCGACGGGATGCCGTGGACGATCATCGAGTTGGGCGACGTACAGATGACGGCAGGGAACCCGTGGTAGTTGAGAAAGTTGGACTTCGCCCCGCGGCGTTCGAGGACGTCCCTGGCCACCTGGTCGATGGCCGCGGTGGTGATGCCGGGGCGGAGGGCGGCCCTGGTCGCCTCGTGCATCTCGGCCACCACCTTGCCCGCTTTGCGCATCTTGGCCAGCTCGTCGGGGTTGCGTTTCACCCCTCAGACCCTACGGCGCAGCGAGGCCCGATCGTTCGGACCGGACCCGTCGGGGGGGTCATCGAGTGGGTCGCCCGCCCTTTCGGTCTCGGTGGTCCTCGATCACCCGGACCAGGCGTCGTGTCACCGAGTCGGGCGAGCCCGATCCGTTGACCGCGGCCAGCTGGCTTCGCTCCCGGTACCACTCGATGAGCGGGGCGGTCTGGCGCTCGTAGATCTCCAGACGCCGCGAGATCGCCTCTTCGCGGTCGTCCTCCCGCTGGATGACCTCGCCACCGCACACGTCACAGGTCCAGTTGATCAGCGGCGGGGTCGAGACCGAGTAGTTGGTACCGCAGTCCACGCATACCCGGCGGGCGGCCAGCCGGCGCAGCACCTGGGCGGTGGAGACCTCGATGTCGATGGTCAGGTCGAGATCCATCGGAGCGAGGAGGCCGGCCAGTGCCTCGGCCTGGGCCACGGTCCGGGGGCAGCCGTCGAGCACGAAGCCTCGGGCCCGGACATCGCCCTCGTTCAAGCGCTCGGAGACCATGTCCATGATGAGGTCGTCGCTGAGCAGTTCACCCTTGTCCATCAGGTCCTTGGCCTTTTTGCCAAGGGGGGTGCCCTGCTTGACGGCCACCCGGAGCATGTCCCCGGTCGAGACATGAGGGACGACGTAGTGGTGGGAGAGACGCACGCACTGCGTCCCCTTACCTGCCCCCTGCTTGCCGAGGACAACGAGCCTGGCGCCTGGTACCACTTACTTGAGGAAGCCCTCGTAATTTCGCATCATAAGCTGGCTATCGATCTGCTTCATCGTCTCCAGGGCGACGCCCGTGGCGATGAGGAGGGTCACTCCGTAGAACGGATAGCCGGTTATGTGCCAGGCAGCCATCAACAACGACGGCACCACGGCCACGGCACCGAGGAACAGGGCGCCAGGCCAGGTGATCCGATTGAGGATGTGGGCCAGGTAGCGCTCGGTGGGCAGGCCCGGTCTGATACCGGGGATGTATCCGCCCTGCTTGCGGATGATGTCGGCTTGTTGGTGGGGATCGAAGGCGACGTAGACGTAGAAGAACGTGAACAAGAGGATGAGGACGAAGTACGAGAAGATGTACACCAGGCTGGTCGGGGTGATGTTGGCGTTCACCCAGGTCCGGAAGGCCGAGGACGGGATGATGTTCGACAACAGAATCGGGATGTACAGCACCGAGCTGGCGAAGATGATCGGGATGACCCCTGACTGGTTGACCTTCAACGGTATGTAGGTATTGGAGCCGCCGACCGTCTTGCGACCAACCACCCGTTTGGCGAACGTGACCGGTATCCGGCGCTGGCCCTGATCGACGAAGACGATCAGGACCAACAGGGCCAGCGATACCACCAGGATGGCCCCGAACTTGAACCGCCCACCCTCTTGGAGCACGGTGTTCATGCCGCCGGGGATGCCGGCCACCACGTTGGCGAAGATCAGGATGGACATGCCCTGGCCAATACCCCGCTGGGTGATGAGCTCACCCAACCACATCACGAAGGCGGTACCCGCGGTCAGGGTCATGACGATGAACGCGCCGCGCCAGATTGAGTAGTGGAGGATGAGGTCGATGTTCTGGTTGGACCCGAACAGGCCGCCGCCTCCCTTGTGGAACAGGTACACCAGGCCGGTGGACTGCATGAGGGCCAGAGCGATGGTCAGGTACCTGGTCGTCTGGGTCAACTTCTTCTGACCGACGGCACCCTGGTCGCGCCACTCCTCGAGCTTGGGGATCACCGTGGCCAGCAGCTGGATGATGATGCTGGAGGTGATGTAGGGCATGATCCCCAGCCCGAACACGGCCATGCGGGTGAGCGCACCGCCCGAGAACAGGTTCAGGAAGCCCAGCACCCCCGAGGACTTGGCCGCCGAGGTGACCTGTTGCACCTTGGAGAAGTCGATGAACGGGCAGGGAACGTTGGCCCCGAATTGGTAGATGCAAATGACGACGAGGGTGAACAGGACCTTCTTACGAAGGTCGGCGATACGGAAGATGTTTGCCAAACTGGACAGCATGGGTGCCCTTCGACGCCTCTCGGTCGGTCGATGCTACCGGTTGGTGAGGGCGTTGCCCCTAGCGGGCGGTCGACCGTTGCCAAATGGCGGTGGCACCACGGTCACCGAGCCGCCGGCTCCGGTGATGGCGGCTTCGGCCGACTTCGAGAAGGCGTGAGCCTCGACCCGCAGCGCGCGGGACAGCTCGCCTCCTCCGAGGATCTTCACCAGGGCGTTCTTCTTCACCAGCCCGGCAGCCGCCAATGCGGCAAGATCGGCGTGGTCCCCGTCGACGGCGCTGAGGGCGCCCACGTTGACCGGGGTGTACTCCACCCGGAACGGGTTCTTGAACCCGCGCAACTTGGGGATCCGCTGCATCAGCGGCAGCTGGCCACCCTCGAACCCTGCGGGGATCTTGCTCCGCGCCGCCTGGCCCTTGGTCCCTCGACCAGCGGTTTTGCCGCCCTTGCCAGCGATTCCTCGGCCGACACGACGGCGCGGACGGGTGGACCCCGCCGGCGGTCGTAGCTCATGGACCTTCATCGAGCACCTCTCTCGTCTTCACTGGCTGGGGTGACCTCGATCAGGTGGGGCACCCGGGCCAGCATGCCGCGGATCTCCGGTCGATCGGGCAGCACGTTGGTGCGCCCGATGCCGCGTAGTCCCAGGGCACGCAGCGTGCCCCGGTGCTTGGGCTTGGTGCCGATACCCGATCGCACTTGGGTGACGCGCAGCCACCCGGTGGTGGTCGCCGAATCGCTGGGCGCCGGCGTCGCTGCTGCCATCTCAGCTCACCTCCGTGAACAGATCTGCTTCGCGGCGGCGCTCACGGTAGGCGCGAAGGACGCCGCCGGGGATGACATCCTCGGCTCGCTTGCCCCGAAGGGTGGCGATCTCATCGGGACGCTTGAGCCCCTTGAGGCCGGCGATGGTGGCGTGGGCCACGTTGATCCCGTTGGACGATCCCAGCGACTTGGCCAGGATGTCGCGAATGCCGGCCATCTCCAGGATGGCCCGCGCTGCACCGCCGGCGATCACGCCGGTACCGGGGGCGGCGGGCTTCAGCATCACCCGACCGGCACCGCTCTCGCCCATGATGGGGTGGGTGATGGTCGAGCCGGCCAGGGGCACCTCGAAGACGTTCTTGCGCGCCTCTTCGATGCCCTTCTGCACGGCCAGGCCGGCCTCTTTGGCCTTGCCGTAGCCCAAGCCGACGTTGCCGTTCCCGTCGCCAACCACCATGAGGGCGGCAAAGGAGAAGCGGCGGCCACCCTTGACCACCTTGGACACCCGGTTGACCCGGATGGTGCGCTCTTCGTATTGCAGTTCGGCCATCAGAACTCCAGTCCTTCCGCACGGGCCGCGTCCGCCAGAGCGGCGACCCGTCCGTGATAGGTGAATCCGCCCCGGTCGAAGACCACGGTGGTGACGCCGGCCGCCTTGGCGCGCGAGGCCACCAGCGTGCCTACCGCCTTGGCCGCATCGATGTTGCTGCCGGGCTTGCCCCGGAGATCGCCCTCGACGGTGGAGGCGGCGGCGACGGTGCGCCCGGCCTGGTCGTCGATGAGCTGGGCCGTGATGTGCTTGTTGGACCGGAAGACGGCCAGGCGTGGCCGTTCGGGCGTGCCCGTGATCCGGCGGCGGACCCTCGAATGGCGTCGGCGCCGGAGCTCCAGCTTGTGGTCGGTTGCACGTCCCATTACTTCGCTGCCTTCCCTGCCTTGCGGACGACCCGCTCACCCGCGTACCGGACCCCTTTGCCCTTGTAGGGCTCGGGCTTGCGGAGCTTTCGGATGTCTGCGGCTACTTGACCGACTTTTTCCTTGTCGATCCCCTTCACGATGATACGGGTGGGGGTGGGCACTTCGAAGGTCACGCCATCGGGAGCGCTCACGTTGACCGGGTGCGAGTAACCGAGGGCCAGCTCCAGGGCATCTGCGCCCTTGGGGACGGCCCGGTATCCGACGCCGACGATCTCCAGTTCCTTGGTGTAGCCGGCGGTCACGCCGGTCACCATGTTGGCCACCAGCGAGCGGGTGAGCCCATGGAGGGCCCGGTTCTGACGCTGATCGTCGGGGCGCTCCACCACGACCTGGTCCCCGTCCTGACGGACGGTGATGGTGGCGGGCACCAACCGGGCCAGCTCGCCCTGGGGTCCCTTGACGGTGACCCGGTTGCCCTCGGCCACGGCCACGGACACGCCGGACGGGACCGGGATGGGGGAACGTCCGATGCGGGACATCAGCGATCACCTCCACATGCGGCCAGGGCGCGGCCGTTCGGCGTTGGGTCAGCCAGAGTTCGGTTACCAGACATAACAGAGAACCTCCCCGCCCATGCGGCGCTTGCGGGCCTCACGGTCGGTCATCAGCCCCTTGGAGGTGGACACCACGGCCACACCCATGCCGCCCAGCACGCGGGGCATCTTGTCGGCCCGGGCGTAGATGCGCAGGCCGGGCTTGGACACCCGCTTGATCCCCGAGATGGTCCGGGCGCGGTCGGGTGCGTACTTCATGATGATCTCGAGGGTGCGCCCGGGCTTGTCCGCGTTGTCGTTGACCTCGAAGCCCGAGATGTACCCCTCCTCCACCAGGATGGCAGCGAGGGACTCCTTCAACTTGGACCCGGGCATCTTCACCGTGTCGAAGTGGGCCGTGTTGGCGTTCCGGATGCGGGTGAGCATGTCGGCGATGGGATCGGTCATGGTCATCGGTCGTCTCCTCCCCTCACCAGCTGGCCTTGGTCACGCCGGGAATCTCGCCGGCGTGCACCATCACCCGCAGACAGATCCGGCACAGGCCGAACTTGCGGTAGACGGACTTCGGGCGGCCACACCGCCGGCAGCGGGTGTACCCGCGTACCTTGAACTTCGGTGTGCGCTGTTGCTTCTCGATCAAAGCCTTCTTCGCCATGGGGTTACTGGTTCTCCTGTCGGAACGGGAAACCGAAAGCAGCCAGGAGTGCCCGGCCCTCGTCGTCGGTACGTGCTGTGGTGGCGATGGTGATGTCCATGCCTCGGGTGGAGTCGATGCGGTCGTAGTCGACCTCGGGGAAGATGAGCTGCTCGGTGACCCCGAAGGTGTAGTTGCCGTGGCCGTCGAACGATCTCGGCGACAGGCCCCGGAAGTCACGGATGCGGGGGATGGCCGTGGCCACCAGGCGGTCGAAGAACTCCCAGGCCCGATCGCCCCGGAGGGTCACCTTGGCCCCGATCTCCTGTCCCTCCCGGAGCTTGAAGCCGGCGATCGACTTCTTGGCCCGGGTGACCACCGGCTTTTGCCCGGTGATGGTCTCCAGGTCGGTCATGGCTCCCTCGATGAGGGACTTCTGCTGGGTGGCGCGGCCCACGCCCATGTTGAGCACGATCTTGGACAGGCGGGGCACTTCCATGATGTTGGCCAGGCCCAGGGTCTCCCGGAGCTTGGCCCGCACCTCGTTGTCGTAGCGGTTCTTCAGCCGCGGACGAGTGTCGCCAATGGTGGGGGCCATCACAGATCACCCCCACACTTGCGGCAGACCCGCACTTTGCGTCCGTTCTCGTCGATCCGCATGCCGATCCGGGTGGGGCCGCAGGAGCCGCACACGATGGCCACCGAGGATACGGACACGGGCATGAACTTGTCGATCACGCCGCCTTGCATGGTGGCGCGGGTCGGCTTGGCGTGACGCTTGGCCACGTGGACGCCTTCGACGATGACCCGACCCTCGGACGGGATGGCCCGGACCACATCGGCCCGCTTGCCCCGGTCCTTGCCCGAGATCACCTCCACCTTGTCTCCCTTACGAATACGCATCACAACACCTCCGGTGCTAGTGAGACAATCCGCATGAATCGCTTGTCGCGCAGCTCCCGGCCGACCGGGCCGAAGATGCGGGTCCCACGTGGTTGTTGCTGGTCGTTGATCAGGACGGCAGCGTTCTCGTCGAAACGGATGTAGCTGCCGTCGGGTCGACGCTTTTCCTTCTTGGTCCGGACGACGACGCACTTGACGACGTCACCCCGCTTCACCGCCGCGCCGGGGATGGCGTCTTTGACCGTGGCCACGAAGACGTCCCCGATCGAGGCGTAGCGGCGGCGTGAGCCGCCCAGCACCTTGATGCAGAGCACTTCTTTGGCCCCGGAATTGTCGGCGACCCGAAGTCGCGATTCCTGTTGGATCATCTCGCCCGCTCCAGCACTTCGCCCAGGCGCCAGCGCTTGAGCTTGGACAGCGGGCGGGTCTCGACCACCCGGACCCGGTCCCCGACCTTGGCCGAGTTCTCCTGATCGTGGACGTAGAGGCGCTTGGTGCGCTGCACCGTCTTCCCGTAGCGGGGGTGGCGTACCCGCTCGACCACGGAAACCACCACGGTGGACTCCATGCCGTCGGAAACGACAATGCCCTCACGGACCTTGCGGCGGTTCGCCCGCTCGTCAGTCGTCGACTCGTCGGCCATCAGCCCTCTTCCTCCACATCATCATCGGTGGCCGCCACCGGGGTGGCGCTGGCCGTCACCGTCGTGGTGGTCTCCACCCCCTCGGTGTCCTCGTCCTCGGCGCCGTCGGTGTCCTCGTCGTCAACATCGGCCTCCGCCCCGACGTCCGTGTTGTCCTCGACGTCCGTGTTGTCCTCGACGTCCGTGTTGTCCTCGACGTCCTCGACGTCCGTGTTCTCCTCGACGTCCTCGACGTCCGTGTTCTCCTCTGCCCGCTCGGCCGCCCGCCGCTCGGCCGCTGGAACCCTGGTCCGACCCAGCGCCTTGTCCTCGGCCTGCTGCCGGGCCACGGCCTGATGGACGGGGATGTCCTCCACGGCCAGCCCTTCGGCCTCGGCGATCTCCCGGGCCCGAAGCTCGGTGAGGAGGCGGGCGATGTCCTTGCGCACGTGGTTCATGCGGGAGAAGTTGTCGAGCTGACCGGTGGCCAGCTGAAAGCGCAGGTTGAACAGCTCACGCCTGGTCTCGTTGAGGCGGATCTCGAGCTCGTCCACATCCAGCTCGACGATTTCGGCTGCGGTGGCCATCAGACTTGGACCTCCGGTGTCCCATGGGTTCCGGGACGTATGACGAACTTGGCCTTGAACGGAAGCTTCTGGATGGCCCGCTCCATGGCCTCTTTGGCCAGCCCCTGCTCCACACCGGCCAGCTCGAAGAGGATCCGCCCAGGCTTGACCACGGCCACCCAGTGCTCCGGGTTGCCCTTGCCTGAGCCCATACGGGTCTCGGCCGGCTTCTGGGTGACGGGCCGGTCCGGGAACACCCGGATCCACACCTTGCCACCGCGCTTCACGTGCCTGGTCATGGCGATTCGGGCCGCCTCGATCTGCCGGGCGGTCAGCCAGGCGGGCTCCAGGGCCTGAATGCCGAAGTCACCGAAATTGACGGTGGCACCACCCTTGGCTGCGCCGGTCATCCGGCCACGCTGCTGCTTGCGGTGCTTCACCTTGCGGGGCATCAACATGTCAGTCGACCTCCTTGCGGAAGTGCGGGGTCTCGTGGTGCTCGCGGGTCCGGCGCTCGATCTCCTCGTCCTCGCTGAGGATGCGCTCGAGCTCGTCGGGGACCGCCGGGGTGGCCACGATGTCGGCGGTGTCCCGGTCGACCATGTCGTCGGAAACCTCGGGCGACTCGGTGGCACCGTCGCCCACGACGACGCTGCCCGGCGCACCCTGCTCGGCCCGACGGCGACCGCCGCCGGCGGTGATGAGCCGGCGCGGAGGGGCACCCTGGCCCGACGTCTCACCCACGGCCATGGCCGCCTCACGGTTGATCTTCTCCTCGGATGAGATCTTGTAGGGCAGGATGTCGCCCTTGTAGATCCACACCTTCACGCCGATGCGGCCGAAGGTGGTCTTGGCCTCGCGGAAGCCATAGTCGATGTCGGCCCGGAGGGTATGCAGTGGCACCCGGCCTTCCCGGTAGGACTCCTTGCGGGCCATCTCCGAACCGCCGAGGCGGCCGGAGCACTGGACTCGGACACCAAGGGCGCCGGCCTTTTGCACCGTCTGGATGGCTCGCTTCATGGCCCGTCGAAAGGCGACCCGGCGGGCCAGCTGGTCGCAGATGCCCTGGGCGATGAGGGCGGCGTCCAGCTCGGGCTGCTTGATCTCTTGGATGTTCAGCTGAATGCGGTTGACCAGGCCGGTGATCTCTTCGATCTTCTTCTTCAGGCGGTCTGCCTCGGAGCCGCGGCGACCGATCACGATGCCCGGGCGGGCGGTGTGGATGTCGACACGGAGGCGGTCACGGGTGCGCTCCACCTCGATGCGGCTGACCGCGGCCGACTCCAGCTGCGACATCAGAAAGTCGCGGATCTTCCAATCCTCGATCACGCAGTTCTGATAGTTGCGCTCTTCGAACCACCGAGATTTCCAATCGGTGGTCACGCCGAGGCGGAACCCGTAGGGGTTGACCTTCTGGCCCATCTACTTGCCCTTCTTTTCGGCGGAATCGCCGCTCGTCTCGTCGGACGACGTCGCCTGGGCGTCGGCCCCTTCCTGGTCGGCTGTCTCGTCAGCCTCGTCAGCCTCGTCAGCCTCGTCGGTCACGTCGTCAGCCGTCTCGTCGGCGGCTTCGTCCTCGCCGGCTACCTCGTCGTCAGCTGCCTCGTCGTCGAATTCAGCCGCCTCGTCGTCGAACTCGGCCGCCTCGTCGTCGAACTCGTCTTCGCCGACCTCGTTGATCTCGTCCACCTCGTCGTCGACGTCCAGGTCCGCCTCGATCTCGTCCACCTCCGGCGTCGGCGCCGGCCGCGTCGCCACCTCCGACTCGGCTCGCTGGCGGCGACGGGACCCGGCCACCCGGCGGGAGCGCTGGGTGCCGCTTGCCGCCTGCTTGGCTCGACGACGGGCCAGCCGCTCCTCGGGGAGGCGGCTGACGATGATGGTGACGTGCGAGGTGCGCTTGCGGATCCTGGTGGCCCGACCCCGGGCCCGGGGCCGCCAACGCTTGAGCGTGCTGCCCTCGTCGGCGTAACAGGCGGATACGAAGAGCTCCTCGCCGTTCAGCCCGTCGTTGTGAACGGCATTGGCCACGGCCGAGGCCAGCACCTTGCCGATGATGGTCGCCGCCTCGCGGTCGCCGAGGTCCAGGATCTCGGCGGCACGGTCGACGTCCTGGCCGCGGATGAGGTCGAGGACCTGGCGCGCCTTGTTCGGAGAGATCCGGGTATGGCGAAGGACGGCCCGCGTCCCCTCCCGCTCGTTTGTCTTCACGCCGGGCATGTCAGCGCCTTCCCGCCCGCTCTTGGCCGGCATGGAACTTGAAGGTCCGGGTGGGGGAGAACTCCCCCAGCTTGTGGCCGACCATCGACTCGGTCACGTAGACGGGGACGTGCTTGCGCCCGTCGTGGACGGCGATGGTGTGACCAACCATGTCCGGGATGATCGTCGAGCGGCGGGACCACGTCTTGATGACTCTCTTGTCCCCGGCCGCGTTCAGGACGTCCACCTTCTTCAACAGGTGGTCGTCGACGAACGGACCTTTCTTCAAGCTGCGAGGCATGGTGTGTGGTTCCCTCTACTTCCCTACCGCCGGGCACCGCGTGTGCGGCGCCTGCGGACGATCATGGTGTCGGAGTCCTTGTGACGTGGACGGGTGCGACCCTCGGGCTTGCCCCAGGGCGAGACCGGATGGCGGCCACCGGAGGACTTGCCCTCGCCACCACCCAACGGGTGGTCGACCGGGTTCATGGCCACACCACGAGTTTGGGGGCGCTTGCCCTTCCACCGATTACGGCCGGCCTTGCCGATCTTGATCA
>DASXMT010000452.1:0-1546 GCA_036495505.1 Acidimicrobiales bacterium
GACCGTGCTGGTCAGCCCGACCACCGACCGCGACCAGGCGGTGCACGCCATCCGCACCCTCAAACTCGCCGAGGCCACCGGTACCGGCGAGGCCCTGGCCGCCGCGCTGGAGGCCATCGACAGCATCAACCAGCTCATCCCCGGCGAAGGGCAGGGGCCACCACCAGCGCGCATCGTGCTGATGAGCGATGGCAAACAGACCGTAGGGCGCGACGAGTTCCCCGTCGCCACCCAAGCCGGTGCTGCGCACATCCCCATCAGCACCATCTCCTATGGCACCCCCTTCGGCACCGTCACCATCAATAACCAACAGGTCCCCGTCCCGGTCGACGACGCCTCGCTGGCCAGGGTCGCCGAGCTCTCCGGCGGCCAGTTCTACCCCGCCGAAAGCAACCAGCAGATCCACCAGGTCTACGACACCCTCGCCCAGCAGATCGGCTACCAAACCGTGCACCGCGACGCCAGCAAGCCCTGGCTCGCCCTCGGCACGCTCAGCTGCCTCGCCGCGGCCGGCGCCGCCCTGCTCATCTCCCAACGCCTCCCCACCTGACCACCACCTGAACGAGCGCACCGGATGCGAGGGGAACACCGCCCGCTTGGTGGAGCGCACGGCCCTGCCAGGTCGGCACACTTGACGCCGCCGATCCGTGGTCCCTTCTCCTCGACCGGGCGTCGGCAACCGTGCCCGCCCACGCGATCGTGACTTGGCCCGCACTGGTCGGGTGGGCGGGCACCCTGCGTCGAGGCCGGCAGGCCGCGGGTGGTCGGTATCTGCGCTCTGTGACAGCCCTGGGTGGGCGTCCTTCGATTCGGTGATCACCACCGCATTCGACCCTCCTGCACGCTCTGGTCCAGGGCATACGCGTCCTCGAAGGCATCGGCGGAATCCCGGGGTCAGCGGGCAGGCCGGGCGTGTCACCGGAAAGCGGTGAGGAACCGGTCCCGGAAGGCGTCCATCGGCCAGACCGGGGCCTGTGGACCGGGCTTGAGGCCGTCCTGCCAGCCCCATCCGGAGATCCGGTTCAGGACAGCCCGGTCGCGGGTGACGATCGTGATCGGCACGTCCCGGCTGGCGCCCGCACCGGTGACGATCGGGGCCGGCTGGTGGTCGCCGAGGAAGATGAGCACGAGCCTGTCGTCGCCGTAGGTCTGCACGTAGGAGATGAGAGCGTTCAGCGAGTACTCGATGGAGCGTTCGTACGCGCTGCGTACCTGGGCGGGGTCCTGCCATACGACGTCCGGCGAGTCGCCCTCGGCCTCGCTGTGGTACACCGCGCCGTCGCCGACGTTGTTCCAGGCGATGAGCCGGGGAATGGGTGTCCAGGGGAAGTGGCTGGAAGTGAGGTCGATCTCGGCCATCAGCGCAGCGCGGTCCCGCCTGGCGTGCTCTGCGCGTTCGAAGGCCAACAGGGTGTACTCGTCGGGCATGGCCGACCAGCTGAAGTTCGGGCCGCGGTACCCGAGGGTGCGAGAGTCGTGGACCTGGTCGAAGCCGTAGAACGCTGCTTGCGGCCAGGCCTGGGTGGTGCCGGGCATGATCGCGGTG
>DASXMT010000453.1:0-13147 GCA_036495505.1 Acidimicrobiales bacterium
GTCCTTCTCGTAGTCCATGGTTCTCGAACGTGTTCCCGATTACCCAAGAACTACGGGCGAGCCCGGCGAAGAGATCGCTCCGAGGGCGATTTCTTGGAAAAACATTCTGCGACGGGCCCGTCTGCGGTGCCGCCGACCTGCGACCGGTGGGTCACAGCTTGCCCGAGCGCCTGACCGAGGAGGGCGATCCCGGCTTCGATGTCCACTTCGGGGAGCTGGGCCACTGACAGCCGGAGGTGCCGCGTGCCGGTGTCTTCGTTGAGGAAGTGGGCCCCGGGCCGGAAGCCCACACCCAGCTCGGCTGCTCGGGCCAGCGCGCCGTCGAAGTCGACCCGCTCGTCGACCTCGAGCCAGAAGTAGATTCCTCCGGCGGGCAACCGGAAACGCACCAAGGGCGCGCAATACCGGTCCAGCGCGGCCGCGGCAACGTCACGCTTGGACCGGTACAGCCGTCTCAGATCGACGAGGTGGTTGTCGAGCAGTCCGTCCGCCACGTATCCCTCGAGCACCCGAGCGGTCAGCTGGCTCACGGCGAAGTCCTGTCGGTGCCGGGCGATCGAGGCAATGGCCTCGGCTGAGGCGGCCAGCCACGCCATCCGCAGGCCCGGGGCGACGTACTTGCTGAAGCTGCCCGACTGGACGACGGGCCCCTGGCCATCGTTGAAAGAGAGCAGGCTGTCGAGCGCCGGGCCGTCGTAGAAGAGGTGGTAATAGCAATTGTCGTCCAGTACGGTGAACCCGAACTGCCGGGCCAGCTCCACCAGCCGCTTGCGTCGATCGCTGGCCAGGACCGTTCCCGTGGGGGAGTGAAATGTGGCCACTGTATACACCAGCGTGGGACGGAGCCCCACCGCGGCGGCCTGGGTGAAGCGCTCGCCCACCGCCTCGACATCCATGCCGTTCTCGTCGACCGGCACGGTGAACACGGTGGCCCCCGCGGCCTCCATGAAGCGCCGGGCATAGGGATACGAGACGGCTTCGACGACGACGGCGTCTCCCGGCCCCACGAGGGCGTTCACGGCCATGGAGATGCCGTTCATCGAGCCGTTGGCCAACAGAAGGTTTCCCTCGGACAGCCGGGTGCCCTCGTTGTGGTCCAGCCACGCCGCCATTGCCACCCGCAGGCCATGGTGGCCGTAGACCATGTCCTTCCGGTCGAGGCCCGACGTGTAGTTGCACGCGTCGGCACCGTCGGCCCTCAGGACCTGGTCGTAGTAGTGCCGCAGATCGGCGACCGGGTAGAAGGCCGGATCGGGCAGACCGGCATCGAAGTTGTAGAGCGACATACAGCTCTCCTTTGTCGCCGCTAGGCGATGGTCAAGCCACCATCGACTACGAGGGTCGCGCCGGTCATGAAGCTCGAGGCGTCAGAGAGGAGGAAGACGGCCGCCGCCGCGATTTCGTCGGGGCCCCCGATACGGCCCAACGGGGTCCGAGACGCCAATGTCTCGAGGTAGCCGGGTGGGCAGAGGTCCGTCATCTCCGACTCGAAGAACCCCGGCGCCAGGGCGTTGACCCGTATCGATTTGCGCGCCGACCACTGGGCGGCCAGATCCCGCGTCAACCCCAGCACGCCGGCCTTGGAGGAGGCATAGGCCGCCTGGGGCAGCTCGGCACTGGCCAGACCGAGGATGCTCGACACGTTGACAATCGAGCCCCCTGCCGTCATGGCTTCGGCCGCGGCCTGTGCCATCCAGTACGACCCCATCAGGTTCAGCTCGACAACGGCGCGAAAGTCGTCGGGCGCCTCACCAAGGGCGGGTACGGCGGTGGCCATACCCGCGCTGTTGACCAGCCCGTCGACCCGGCCGAAGGCATCGACGGCCTGACTGACCAGATGGCGGCAGTCTTCGACCTGGGTCACGTCCGTGGCCACGACCAGAGCTTTTCGTGCGGTCGCCTCGACGAGGGCTGCTGTGCCCCGGAGGTGCTCGACCCGCCGTGCCCCCACCACCACGTGGGCGCCGGCTTGGGCTGCGGCGACGGCGGTTGCCGCCCCGAGGCCCGACGACGCCCCGGTCACCACCACGACTCGCTCATCGAGCCGGAACCTATCCAGAATGCCTGACACGCTGTTCTCCGCTTCGTCGTCACCACATCGTCCGTTGCCATCGTCGTGCAACCAGGTGCGACGGCTCCTCCCTTGTTCCGGTCGCTACCAACCTTCGATCTGGGCAAGGTTCAGGTCGTCGACGACACCGAGGAGCTGGGCGACCCGATCGGGCGAGACGGGCAGCTGGGGGAGGCGAGGTGCGCCGCCCGGGTGGCCGAGGGCGTTCAGAACCGCCTTGGTGGCGCGGATCCCGCCGGCACCGTAGAACGCCATCGACAACCGGAGTAGCTTTCCGTAGAGGTCGGTCATGCGCTGTGCGTCATCGCGTCGATAGGCATCGATCACCCCGACGCACAGTGTGGGCGCGAGGTTTCCTTCCGAGCTGAGATAACCGTTGGCCCCGAGCGAGAGGGCGGTGAGACCCAATTGCGGACCTCCGACATGGATCTCGAGTCGGTCTCCCACTGCGTCGATCATGGCCGTCAGGTATCCGACATCCTGGTGGCTGCAGTTGATGCCGATCAGGTGGTCGAAGCGATCGGCGAACTCGGTCAACATCGGGACCGGGACCTGGTAGCCGACCGATTGATGGGTCGACAGCACGGCAGGCATGGTCGTGGCACCGAGCACGTCGTCGAAGTAGCGGTGGATCTCGTCGTGCGTCGGGCGATGGCCGTGTCCCTGGTCGAGGGAGTAGATCTGCACGGCGTCGAGCCCCACCTCCGCCGCCATCTCGATGAACTCGATCATCTGAGCGGAGGTCCGGGGCTCGACGCCCATGGCCCGCACCGGAACGCGGCCCTTCAGCTCCTCGACGCTGATCTCCAGCAGACGCCGGGCCTCCGCGTCAGAGAGGACGTATCCCTCGCCACTTCCACCTCCTCCCACGTACACGCCGATGGCGGCCGCCGCCATCCGACGCAGATGACCACGAACGGCATCCTCATCGAACTCACCCTCGTCGGTGAACGGCGTGATGGCGATGACATACGTGCTGGCCCGGTCGGGATCGACCCCGCCACTGGTGTGAGCCAAGGGTCAGGCTTTCCCGGCACTTCCGAATTTGAACACCCGCTGGGCGTTCCCGGCCAGGATGGCGTGTCGCTCATCGGCGGGAACGCCCTCGAAGGTGGCATTGATGGTCTTCCACGAATAGGGCCAATCGGTGGTGATGTGTGGGTAGTCGCTCGACCACAACATCCGGTCGACGCCGATGTGGTGGCGGCTCTGGACAGCGAAGGGATCGGTGATGAAGGCGGCCGGGAAGTACTCGTGCATGTACTCGCTGGGCATACGGGTCAGCTTCGAGTCCCGCAGCGAGGCCTTGCGATGGCGCATGTAGTTGTCGTCGGCCTGGCTCTCGAAGTACGGGATCCATCCACAGTCGACCTCGATGAACGGGACCCGGATATTGGGGAACCGGTCCAGGACGCCGCCGAAGATGAACTGGAGCATGCGGAGGGGCGCATCGTAGAAGTGCCCGGTGCCGGGCAGGGACTCTGCCCGCTGGCGCCCCATCTTGCCGCTCACCAGCCCGACGTGAATGGAGACGGGCATCCCTGACGCCTCGATGGCCTCCCACACGGCGTCGTCCTCGGGCTTGATCGACATGTCGCCGTTCGGATACCGCTGCATGAGGAAGGAGACGAAGCCGGGCATCGATGACACCCGCTCGATCTCCTTCAGGCATCCTTCGACCCCCTGGTTGGGCAGCAGGGCCGTTCCACCCAGCCGCTCGGGGGCGGACGCGCAGAACTCGGACATGAAGTCGTTGTAGGCCCGGATCATGTCGTGATGAAGGTCGGCGTCCTCGCAGCCGGCCACGTAGTTCCTCGGGTAGTTCGACCCGAAGATCAACTCGGCATCGACCCCGTCCTGTTCCATCTCGCTGACCCGGGCCAGTGGGTCGTAGCTTCCCGGGTTGATGTCCTCGTACCGGCACCATGGGCCCATGTCGGCGGGATCCCGCCCTGCCGTTGCCCCCCAGCTGAAGGGGAGGGACACGTCATAGCCGGGGAACACCCAGGCGTCCCCCTCGGGGAGGCTCTCCACTTTTGGGACCAGGTCCCGGTGCTTCGTGGCTACTCGGGACGTCCAGACGTCACGTGGCTCATTGAGGTGACCGTCCGCGGATATGAGCTTGTACGACGCCGCATCGGCAGGCATGACCACCCCTCCTCGGGGCCTCTGCCCCTGGTGCGAGGTAGTCGAGCGACTATCTCGCAATCACTTATATGAATGCTATCTAACCATGGTCGACAGGGAGGAGTCAACCGGTCTCAGGTGGCGGTCAGGCCCGGCTGCGTCGGGCTGGACGGCCCGGGTCAGCGGTCGGCCGTGAGCACCAACGCGGAGCCGTCCATCATGGCGCCCGACGTCACGACACAGACCTCGTGGGCGGGAGCCTGGCGAGTGCCCCCACGTCCTTGGACCTGCAATGCCGCTTCGGTCACCGTGTTCATTCCGTGGAGGTAGCCCTCGGACAGCAGCCCCCCGTGGGTATTGGTGGGCAGCGAGCCGTTCAGCCGGGTGTTGCCACCTTGGACGAAAGCCCCGGACTGACCTCGCTCGACCAGGCCCAGCCCCTCGAGCCCGATGAGCACGGTCGTGGAGAAGCAGTCGTAGATCTGGGCCAACTGCACATCTCCGGCCGAGATCCCGGCGCGGCCGAACAATCCCGCAGCGAGGTGTGAGGTGTAGTTCCGGCTGTAGTCGGACCAGAGCAGGTGGTCTCCGATATCCAGCCCGGGCCGCGGCCCGGCCCGGTAGGCCCCCGACGCGACGAGGACCGGCGGTTGACGGAGGTCACGGGCCCGGTCGAGCGACGTGATCACCACCGCGCAGGCGCCGTCCACCTCGACGGTGCAGTCGTCGGCTCGGAAGGGGTCCACGACCATGGGCGACGCCAGGTACTGGTCCAGGTCGAGGGGTCGCCTCCTGACCGCCCGCTCGTTGGCCACGGCGTACTGGCGCTGGTTGAGCACCACCCCGGCCAGATCGGCGTCCCCCTGGCCGGTCTCGAAGAGAAACCTCTGGCCCCACATGGCCACGTACATGAGGTAGGCGTCGTAGCCGATGGGGTATCGGAACTGGCCGCCCATCCCGGCGAACTGCATGGTGCCCACCCGCGCTGCCGACCTGCCGTTCATCGCCCGGAACACGACGATGGCATCGGCAACGCCCGCCTCGACCAGATTGGCCGCCAGCCAGACCAGATAGCAGGGGGCCTGACCGCCGAGATCGAGGTCGAGGGCCACTTTCAACCCGGGAATGGCGAGGCACGTGGCCACGGCCTGACAGGGCACGGAGTCATGCATCACCATGAAGCTGGCCATGCCGTCGACATCACCAGCCTCCAAGCCGGCGTCGTCAAGGGCGCCCGAGCACGCCTCGGCCGCCAGGTCCAGGACGGACCGGTCGGACTCCTTGGTGAACGCGGTGTAGCCAACTCCGGCGATCGCTGCGGTCATGGTCTCCTCATCGCGACGACACCGGTGTGAAGACCAGCTCGGTCCACCCCTCATGGTCCACGAAGCTCCCAGCGACGGCCAGTCCAATGGTTGCCGACTGGTTCGGCTCGACCCGACCGAACATCCGGCAGCCGTCGTCGAGCTCTACTGTGGCCACCACGTAGGGCGGCTCGACCACGGGTGCGTCGCTGAGGGAGCGATGGACCCGTACCCACGAGTACACGGTGCCCGTGCCGGAGACGACCTGGTTGACCAGCCGACGTCCGCCGCACCGTGGGCAGCTGGGGAGATGGGGGAAGAAGTCGCGTTCACAGTCCAAGCAGCGGGCCACGACGACCTCGCGGCGTCGCAGGCCTTCCCAAAAAGCGGCATTGTGGATGTCGGCATCCGGCCGGATGGCCACCGCTCGCTCCTGTTCCCGTGCCCGAGCCACGGACGCCGCAGTTTCCATTCAGGGCTGCTGGCTGCTTACGTTGCCGTAGTCGTCGCGGACCAGCCCGGCGATCACGGTGCGACTGTAGGAGAACGGGTACGCGGCGGCCGGTCGCTCGAGCAGGTGCCGGTGGGCGACCGCTTCTGCCCCTTGATCGTCACCAGCCGCGATCCGTTCCAACAGAGCCTCGTGGTCCTCCAGGCTCTGCTCGCGGAAGGCCAAGTCTTTGAACAACGGTGAGGGCTCGCTCTCACCGGCCAGCAGGCCACGCACCTGGGCCGACCACAACGATTCGAGCGTGCCCACCACCAGGATCATGGTCTCGTTGCCGCAGCTGTTGACCATTTCCTCGTGGAACCGGCGCGCCGAGGCCATGTAGTCTGCCGGTTCGTCGATGACGGCCCGGCTCTCGTCCAAGACGGCCCGAAGTCGAGGTACGACCGTGCGATCCCTGTCAGGGCGACGCGCACACTCGGCCGCACAAGGAATCTCCAGTTGGACCAGCGCGTGGGAGACATCGCCCAGTGACACGGATGATGCCTGCATCACCAGCGCCAGCATGTAGGCCACCTTCTCCACCTTGGGCTGGAGGACCACCGCCCCTCCGACGTTGCCCCGCTTCACGCTGACCAGACCCTCGGTCTCGAGAATCCGGAGTGCCTCGCGGATCGACGGTGGGCTGACGCCGAACTCGTCCAGGAGATCCTCTTGCTTGGGAAGGTTCGCCCCGTCGGCAAACTCGGAGGCCAGAATCCTGTCGCGGAGATTGACGGCAATCAACTCGGCCAGTCGAGGCTGCTTCAGTTGGAGATGTCGCCGGGGCTTCATGGTCACCTTCGCTCTATGCCCTGGGTTGACACCGTGGGGAACGGTTCACTGCAGGGGCAGTGGGCTCTCGACGTGACGTGGGACGATACCCGACACCCTCCTTGCCGGGAACGCCCGACAGTGTATGCCATCGCTGCCCAATTCGACGTCGCTGTGACTCCATGAGGCGTGCACCCATCAGGCCATGTGTATCCCGCCGTTGACCCGTAGGACCTGTCCAGTCATGAACGACGCATCCGCTGAGATCAAAAAAGCGATGCCCGCGGCTATCTCAGCCGGCTGCCCCGCTCGGGCCATGGGGATGCGATGGGCCGTCGTTGCCGCTTGCTGGCCTGCATCGACGTGCTCCGGCGGGACCCGCGCCGTGTCTGCCGATGGGAAGACCGGGCCCGGCGCCACCACATTGACTCGGACCGTCGGAGCAGCTTCCAGGGCCAGGACCCTGCTGAACGACTCGATCCCCCCTTTGCTGGCGGCATAGGCGGCGAATCCCTCTCGCGGCACGGCGGCCAAGATCGATGCAACGTTGACAATGCTCCCGCCGCCGGTGTCGAGCATGCGCGACAGTGCCGCCCGGCAACAGTAGAAGACGCCTGTGAGATTGGTGAGGATGACCTTGTCCCAGAGCTCATCGGACATCTCTGTCACCCGCTCGGCCGGGTACACGCCCACGACGTTGGCCAAGGCGTCGATCCTCCCGAACCGCTTGTCCACCCGCTCGAAGAGCTGTTCGATGCTCACGCGGGAACGCTGATCGAACGGCACAGCCAGGACCGTCGCCTGTTTCTGTTCGCAGTGGCTGGCCGTCGCAGCCAGCCAATCCTCGTTGGTGTCGGCGAGCACCAGATTGACGTCCTGTTCGGCGATGAGCTGAGCGGCCGCCTTGCCGATGCCGTGACCGGCCCCGGTGACGACAATCGTGTCCTGTGCCATGACTCGCTGTCCCTGCCCCCTCTCGGCTGCGTCCTCCGGTGCCTGGCTCTAGTGTCTACTGAGCGAACCTTCTATTGACCGAAGTGTTAGCAATCGTTTATAGTTAACCACCGGCTCATTGAAAAATCTAGCCAGGAGACGGGCGGGCGAAGAGGGGGGAACTCGGTGGCCGACGAAGCGGTCCGGAATCTCATGTTGAATCGGCGACGGTTCATGCAGCTGGGGGCGAGCGCGTTGGCACTCCCTGTGCTGTACGGCCTGTCCGCCGCACCAGCGGAGGCGGCGACGGGGGGCGGACCGGCCGCCAACCCGAGCGCCATTTTGCAGTTCGGCGAGATGCAGGGCGAGAACTACGACCCCATCCACCTGGCGTCCACGGAATTCTTCCAGCTCTATGCCATCTTCGACACGCTGGTCAGCTACAAGGTCAACGGCACACTGATTCCTCGTCTGGCTACGAGCTGGACGACGGCCTCCGATCGGATTCGGATGTCGTTGCGTCAGGGAGTGACCTTTCAGGACGGGACCCCCATGAATGCCCAGGCAGTCCAGTACAGCCTCAACCGCGTTCTCACCGACCCCTCGTCCACCATCAAGTCGGAGGTCCCGATGCTGGGAAGCGTCGCGGTGGTCGACAACTACACGATCGACCTGATGTTGACGCAGAATGCGGCGCTGGCGCTGCTGTTCCAACTCGCCGGTCAACCGGGCATGATCGTCTCGCCGACCGCGGTGAAGAAGGCCGGGAGCAGCGCGGCGTTTAGCCAGAAGCCGGTCGGGGCCGGACCCTACGCCATCGACGGGGCGTGGTTCCCGGCCGAGAAGATGTCCGTCCGTGCCTGGCCGGGTTACTGGGACAAGTCGGCGCAAACGTTGGGTGGAGTCGACTTCGTGAACGTGCTCGAAACGGCACGGGTCAATGCGCTCAGGGCGGGTGCCATGGACGTGTGCGCAGGAATCGTGGGGTCCGACGCCCAGGCCCTCAGGGGTGATTCCTCCATCAAGCTGGCGACCGGCCCGGGCAACTTCATATACGGACTCAATCTGAACATCACCATCCCGCCTCTCGACAACCTGAAGGTCAGACAGGCGATCGCCTGCGCCATCAATCGCCCGGCCGTGAACCAGGCATTGGCCAGCGGCCTGGGCACGCCCGCCTTCCAGTACGCCACGGTGAACTCGCCGGCGTACAACAAGTCGCTCAACGACACGTACACCTACAATCCGGCCAAAGCCAAGCGGCTGCTGAAGGCAGCAGGCCATGCTGGCGGCGTGTCGTTCCCGGCTGTCATCGGGGGGTCGGACGTCAGCTACGTGCAGTTCGGGGAACTGATCCAGTCGCAGCTCAAAGAGGTTGGCATCGACATGGCGCTGCAACAGGTCCAGCCGGCCGAGGCCATCGCCGCACTCTGGGGGTCAGCCGGGACAGGGCACGGCACGGCAGCTGCCGCACCGATAGGCGGCGGCCTGACCTCGCCGGCAACGACAGATCAGGTCCTGCGGGCCACCGTTCTCTCGTCTGGGTACATGAACCCGGGGGGAGTGGAGGTCCCCGGGGTTGCCGCGCTGCTCACCCAGGCCGATGCCGCCACGACCAGCGCCGGGGCCGCAGTTGCCTATCAGAAGATCAACCAAATAATCACCGAGGGCGTGTACAACATGGTTCCCGTGTACGCAGGGCCGGCCATTACCGGTTATCAGAGCTACGTCGGGGGACATCCCACGGCTGAATTCGACACGCCGCTCACTCCGGACTTCTTGCGTGGCCTGTACGTGACCAAGGGCAAGAAGCCGGTGACGAGTTGACCCTCGCCCAATAGTGCCCAGCTCTTCAGCCACGCGACTGCATGACCAATGCTGCCGGCGCTGTATCCGGGAGCAAGGAGCAACGTGATGGTCAAGGTCAACGGTCATGCCGAGCCCGGCTACGAGAAGGTCCGGGACGCTTTTGCGGCGAACTTCGACCGTCAGGGTGACCTGGGGGCGGCTGTCACCGTCTATCGGCACGGTCGAATGGTCGTGGACGTTTGGGGCGGCGTCAGCAACGGAGAGACCGGCGAGCCGTGGAAGGCGGACACCATGGTGCGAGTGGCGTCGACGACCAAGGGCCTCACCGCGGTTTGCGCCAACTTGCTGGCCCAGCAAGGGCAGCTTGATCTCGACGCGCCGGTGGTGACCTACTGGCCGGAGTTCGCGGCCGAGGGCAAGGAATCGATTCCGGTGCGCTGGCTGTTGGGCCACAAAGCTGGGCTCCCCGTTGTCGACCGGGTCTTCACGGCCGACGACGTATTTGCCTGGGACCCGATCTGCGAGGCATTGGCCGCGCAGCGACCGATCTGGGAGCCAGGTACGGTCCACGGCTACCACGGGCAGACCTACGGATACCTCGTCGGCGAGGTCATCCGGCGGGCATCGGGGCGCACCGTCGGGACCTACCTCGCTGATGAGGTAGCGGCGCCGCTCGGTCTCGACACGTTCATCGGTCTGCCGGAGGAGATGCTCCCCCGGACGGCGCGGGTGGTGTCTCCGGCCTACGGCGGGCCAGCCGACCAGGCCGAGGCCCAGGGGGGTAGCTCTCCGTTGAGCCCTCAGCAGCCGGATGTTCCCGACGCCGATGCCGAGCACTTGGCCTTCATGCAGCGGGTGTACCTCTTTGCCCACCTCAGGCCCGACTACAACAGTCCGGAGTGGTTACGGATCGAGATGCCCTCCGCCAACGGGGTCACTACCGCCCGATCGTTGGCCAAGCTCTACGCATCGCTCATCGGGGAGGTCGACGGCGTTCGCCTGTTCACCCCCGCAACCCTCGCCGCTGCCCGATCATGCCAGGCGGACGGCGAGGACCAGGTCATGCGCAGGGTGTCTCGCTACGGGCTCGGCTTCGCCCTGCCATCACCCCATATGCCGTTGATCGGTCCGGGTTCGTTCGGCCATCCCGGAGCCGGCGGCTCCATCGGATTGGCTGACCCCGAGAGCGGGGTGGCCATGGCCTATGTCATGAACCTCCACAAGATGACGGACGACGACCGAGCGATGAGCTTGATCGACGCTGTCCGGAGCTCGCTGTAGACGGTGATTTCCGTTCCTTCTAATCTTAGAACGGGTGACGGTGTCACCTTGACGCTCGACGGGGCACTCGGCTTCCCTGGAACCACGATGTCCCGCCGGTCGGCAATGGGCACGAGCTCCAACCCGGTGATGTCACTTGGAGGGCTGACATGCTCCACGTCGTAACTCGACGTCTCTTGAGCCTCGTTCCGGTGATCTTCCTGGTCACACTGGTGGCCTTCTTCCTCCAGGTCCTCATGGGAGGAAACGCCGCCCTGGCACTGGCCGGGATGAATGCCACGCCGGCGGAGATCGCGCAGATCCAACAACAGGAGCACCTCAGTGAGCCGCCCTATGTGCGCTACTGGTACTGGCTCGATGGTGCCGTTCATGGTCACCTCGGGATCTCGTACGCGACGCAGCGCCCGGTCACGAGCGAGCTGGCGCACTACTTTCCCGTGACTGCTTCATTGACGATTGCCGCGCTGGTACTGATCGTCGTCATCGGCGTGCCCCTGGGGATACTTCAGGGAATGAGAGCCGGAAGCGCCGTTGACAAGGGTCTGTTGGGATTCGTGTCGGTCGCCATCTCGGCCCCTGGCTTCTGGGTCGGGACGATGCTCGTGTTCCTATTGGCCGTGAAGGTCAAGCTTTTCCCGGCGCTCGGCTATGTTCCCTTCCAACAGTCGCCCGTTGAGTGGGCCACCCACATATTCCTCCCTGCACTCACGTTGGCCCTGGGAGGTTTTGGGATCATTGCCCGCTTTCTGAGAACGGGCATCGTCGGCGTATCGAACGAGGACTTCGTACGGGCGCTCCATGCCCGAGGGCTGTCCAAGAGGCGGATCTCCTACAAACACGTGTTGAAGAACGCGTCATTGTCGACGATCACGATTCTCGGTTTGAACATCGGCTACTTGCTCTCAGGTGCCGTCATCGTGGAGCAGATATTCACGCTGCCTGGTATGGGAACGTATGCCCTGACGTCGATTCAGACCAGGGACTCGCCGGCCATTGAAGGGGTGATTCTCACGACTGCCATCGTGATCATGCTGGTCAATCTGCTCACCGACGTGACGTACAGCTATCTCAACCCGAAGGTTCGGTTGTCATGACCATACGACCGGGCCGGGTCACTCCGGACATGTTGGAGGAGGAAGAGGCTTCCGACGATCTCGGTGCCGCACAGGCCTATGGGTTGCGCCGCGTGTTCACTCGATTCGGGCACAGAAAGCTGGCCATGGCGGCAACCGCGGTGGTGGCCATCGGCATCATCCTGGCCGTCATCGGCCCCGACATCGCCCCGTACGGCCTCGAGCAGACGTTCCCGAGCTACAACGCGCCTCCGTCGTTGCACCATCTGCTGGGGACTGACTCGATCGGCCACGATGAGCTCAGCCAGCTTCTCTATGCCATGCGGTCATCGGTGTTCTCTGCAGGGTTCGCCGCCATCCTCGGTGCCGTAGTGGGCACGCTTATCGGCGTGATAAGCGGGTATGCAGGTGGCGCTCTCGATTGGGGTGTCATGCGCTGCATCGACGCGCTGATGTCGTTCCCCGGCCTCCTCTTGATCATCGCCCTCATCGGTGTGATGGGAACGGGCCTCTTCCCCGCCACGATCGCGTTGGCAATCTCGTTCGTCCCTGGGTTCGCGCGTCTCGTCCGGGGAGAGGTGCTCGAGGCGCGTCAACGCGTGTTCGTGGCCGCTGCGAAGGTGACCGGAGTTCCCTCGCATCGAATCGTTCGAAAGCACATCGTCCCGACGATCCTTCCGTCGTTTATTGTGCAGCTCTGCCTCACGTTGGGCCTGGCCCTCATCGCCGAGGGCGCCCTCGGTTTCTTGGGCCTCGGTTCGCAACCGCCCCAGACCAGTCTCGGACAGATGCTGCAGACCGGGTTCAGCGTGATCAACACAACCGTGCGACTGGTCTTGATCCCCGGCTTGGTCATCACGGTGCTGGCCACTTCGCTGAATGTGATCGCTGACGCCTTGCGGGACTCGCTCGGTCGTGGCAGTGAGGTCGTGGGTCTGTTGGCTGGGCCGAAGGCATGAGCCTGGCCGGTAGCGACGAGTATGCCGTTGGAGGAGCCGATGAGCAGCCGGTCCTCAGCGTGGCCGATCTCTCGATCACTGCGGGGGCAGGGACGGAGTCGGTGTCCTTGGTCCGAGACCTGTCGCTGAGCGTCGGTCACGGCGAGACCCTGGGCATCGTCGGGGAGAGCGGCTCGGGCAAGACGGTGACGGCCCTATCGGTGGGTGGCCTGGGAGCCGGTAGCCGACCCGGAGCCGGGGATGCTGTCGGGGCGGTGGCTGCTGGTGGTCCCGGCCGGGCTGGCAGTGACCGGGGAGGGAGGCGGGCTGGCTGGTGATTGTGCCCGGCT
>DASXMT010000454.1:0-2413 GCA_036495505.1 Acidimicrobiales bacterium
GGGCTGGCGGAAGACGATGACCTTGCGGCCGCCGACGCCGCCGGCCTTGTTCAGTTGCTTCACCGCCAACATGGCGCCGTTCTGGTAGTCGTTGATGTCCACCGAGCTCTCACCCTTGATGTCCCAGAGGAGGCCGATGGTCACCGGCGACTTCGAGGAACTGGCCGCACTCGCCGTCGCCACCTCGCCGATCCCACTCGACACCAGGCCCAGAAAGAGGCCGACGGCCCCAACTCCCAATGCGCCAATACGAGTGGCGCGTCGGATCGTTCCGGTGCGTGTCTTCACGTATCCCCCCAAATGTTCGAATCGGATGTTGTTTCCCTGATCGCGAATTGCCCCATCAGCGACGCGCTGCGTGCAACCCGGTGGGTCAGGCACCAATAGCACTAACTGTTGTAATAATGGCAGTATTACGGACTAGTGTCAATCTGATCCTGGACACTCCTGGGAGTGCCATCTCCATCCGGGACGAATACGAAGGGAAGGCAGCACATGGCTCGTTTCACATCCCTATCGGCCCTGGTGACCGGAGCAGCTTCCGGAATCGGTGAGGCCACGGCGCGCCTGTTGGCCGAGGAGGGAGCCAGAGTGGTCGTTGCAGACATCAATCTCGACGGAGCGCGACGGGTGGTGACCGGCATCAACGAGGCGGGCGGCGAAGCCGTGGCCGTCCCGGTGGATCTGGAGCAGGAGGAGTCCATCAGGGAGATGGCGGCAGCGGCCGAAGCGGCATTCGGAACCGTCGACATCCTGCACAACAATGCGGCGGCGTCCGGACCCGACACCATCGGCCGGGACACCGGCATCTTGGACATGGACGTGAGCGTCTGGGACCGCACCCTGGCCGTCAACCTCCGGGCGCCAATGTTGGCCTGCAAGTACCTGTTGCCGGGCATGCTGGCCAAGGGCAAGGGCGCGGTCATCAATACCTCGTCGAACTCGGCTCTGGCCGGAGACCTCTCCCTCGTCGCCTACGGCTCCTCCAAAGGGGGTGTGAATACCCTGACGCAGTACATCGCCACCATGTACGGGGCACAAGGCATCCGCTGCAATGCCGTTTCACCCGGTCCGGTGCTGACCCCATCGCTGGCCGGGAACCTGACCGATGAGGCCCGGTCGATCATGGTGTCGAACTCGCTCACGGGAAAGCTCGGAGCCCCCGAGGACGTTGCGCGTCTGGTGCTGTTCCTCGCGTCCGACGATGCCGCCTACGTGAACGGCGAGGTCATCCGGGTCGATGGGGGCATGCTCAGCCACTCGACCACCTACGCCCAGTTCATGGGTTCCGCCGGCGCCTGAGGCCGCAGCCGATCTTCGTCACCACTCGGCAGCGAGGTGCTCGCCGATCATGATGGCCGTCAAGTTGGTGTTGGCCCGAGGAACCGACGGTGAGATGGACATATCGGCCACGCACAGCCCGGTCGTGCCGTGGACACTCCCCCGTCCGTCGACCACTCCACCATGCTCGGGGTCGCCCATCGGGCATGTGCACGAGGCATGAGCGGAGCCATCGACCGTTCGCGAGATCCAGGCGTCGACCTCGGCCGGATCTCGCAAGTCGGAAAGCCTGGTGCCGTCCGCACCCCGGACCTCGCCGGCGATCACGGTTCGGAACGCTTCGCTGTCCAGTAGTTCCCGGGTCATCGAGACGCACTGACGAAGGCGGACCAGGTCACGCTGGTCGTCGGCCAGGCGCATGTCGATCATGGGATCGACGGTGGGATCGGTCGACGACAGGCGGACTGCTCCCCGAGAGGACGGCCTGCTCACGAACAGCCCGATCCCGGCGTAGCCGGGCAGGGCGGGAGCCGGGCCGTTCACCAAACCCATCATGTCGTTGTCCACGTCGCCCTCACCTGACGTCCAACGCACGCAGGCGTTGGTGTGCCGACCGTTTACCGGGGGAAGGACGGAGTCGTGGATGGGAAATCCGAAGTAGGTGTGGGGATGTTCCTGGAAGCCCACACCTACTTCGAGCGAGGCGACGACGGCGATGCCGAGCGAGCGAAGGTGCTCGGGAGGGCCGATGCCCGATCGCATGAGGATCGCCGGCGAGTGGATCGCGCCGGCGGACAGGACCACGTGGTCGGCATCGAACACGCGGCCCTCCCCGTCAACCAGGGCGACGACCCCGGTGACCCGGTCTCCGTCGAAGCACACCCGGTCCACCACGTGGTCCCCACGGATCTCGAGGTTGGGCCGGGACCGGGCCGGCTCCAGGTACCCGTCGTTCGTGCTGACCCGGACGTCGTCTCGGGCGTTGAAGGCGAAGATCGAGCAACCGGCGGCGTGCGGATCGTTGCCGTCGGGTGTCCAGGGGTGGCCGGCATCGAGGAGGGCGCCGCGAAAGGCCAGGTCGAGCTGACCCCACGACTCGAGATCGGCCCGGCTGATCGGGATGGGCCCCTCG
>DASXMT010000455.1:0-6889 GCA_036495505.1 Acidimicrobiales bacterium
CGACGGTCAGGCCATCTGGTGCTCCGACTTGTTCGGCCAGGGCTACCAGCACCCGACCGGCTGAGATCTCGCCCGTGAGTTGGTCGAACCTGAAGGCGTGCACCAGGCGCGGTCCGCTGTCGACCAGATACATGGTGGCGCCATCGGGACTCCAGCCCAGTCCGTTCGAAATCGTCAGATCCTCCAGCATCACCTGGACGCGTCCATCCCGGTCGAGTCGGTAGAGCGCCCCTCCTCCGGGAAGGAAATCGTCAGCGAGCGTGCCGGCCCACAGTCGGCCCTGTTGATCGCAGGCGCCATCGTTCATCCGCGTCCCCGCCGGAGCAACGTCGACGATGGGCCGCAGCGAACCGTCGAGAGACAGATGGGCGAACCCTTGGCCTGAGGCCAGAATCCACCCATCGTCGCCCTCCACAGGTGCGATCGCACCCACCGTGCCAGGCACGGTGTAGCCCCGAATGAGAATGAGGCCGCCGTCGTCGGCGACCCGACCACGGTAAACCCGCCCGGCCAGGATGTCCACGGCCAACACCTCGTCCCGGCGAGCGTCCCATCGGAGTCCTTCGCCCAGCACGGCCTGACTGATCGTGCAAGCCACTGCCTCGCCGGTCATACCGTGCTCCCTGCAGAAGGGGTCACCTGAAGCGCGCTCATGCTCCTCATATGACAGGCAGCATCGCACAACATCCTGCCCGTCGAGAGATGGACGGCATAGATCACCGGGAAGGTCGCACCTGGTGGATGTCCGAAAGGTTCAAGCTCGACCCATGACGGCTGGTTTACGGTTGCCACCATGAAACTGCGTCCTGCCTTGATTGAGATGGTCGTCTCCGACATGGCGACCACCCTCGCGTTCTATCGGCGATTGGGACTCGACATCCCTGAGACAGCCAATCATGAGCCCCACGTGGACATCGAACTTGCCGGCGGAATGCGCCTGGCCTGGGATACCGAGGAAACCATTCGGTCCTTTGATCCGGAGTGGTCACCCCCGACGGGACGTGGCCATCGAACGAATCTCGCCTTTGCATGTGAGAGCCCGGCAGAGGTCGACGCGGCGTGGAGCGAGCTCACCGATGCCGGGTACGACGGTCATCTTGAGCCATGGGATGCGTTCTGGGGAATGCGCTATGCCGTTGTCCACGATCCCGACGGCCGGCCGATCGATCTGTTCGCTCCGCTGCCATCCGCGTAGGGCTCGCCAAGCAGTCCTGTGGGCGTCGTGTCGGCCAGGCTGCGCACCTCCCGGGAGAGGTGTGCCTGGTCGGCATACCCGCAAGCGGCCGCCACCTGGGCCAGAGGCACACCGCTCCGGATTTCTCCGAGCGCCCGCTGAAATCGCAGTAGCCGCGCCAAGCGCCTCGGCCCGTAACCGAACGCTGGCAGGCATCGTCGGTGCAGGTGGCGGGGACTGATGCACAGCCGCTCGGCCATCACTGCCACCGGCGTCCCCGCCACCGCCATGGCCAGGACACGCGGTCCGAGTGGGTCCTGATCGTAGCGAGCGGCACGCATTACCACCCACGCTTCCAACGCCGCCACTGGATCAGCCTCGACTCGCTCGGTCAGCACCCGGACCTGGCGTGCAGGCCATAGCTCTTCCAGATTCGGGGTCCGATCCAACAACTCGTCCGCTGGGACACCCAGCAGAGTCGGGCCCAGCCCACCGGAGAAGCGCACTGCGACATATTTCTTACCTGCGGGGCTCCGGTGCCAACGGGTTGCCGTGTCCGGGCCTGCGACGAACAAGTGGTCGCCGTCCCACAGCAGGTCCAAGCAACCGTCGGGCATGATCGGTGTGCTTTCCGGGGCACTGTCGATCGTGCGCTGCCAGAGAACGGCGCCAACCACCGGCGTGGCACGCTCCAGATACCCCACGGGACGATCGTACCGCTAGAGGAGTTGGGGCGTCTCGAAGCGCCCTGGCGAGACGATCGGCCCACGGCTGTTCTTCCCTTCGGCCCGGCGGTGGGGATTGTCGCCTGACCAGGACGTTCCGGCTTTTGTAACCCCGCTTCCTATTCTAAGGTGAGATGTCACCTACTCTTCGACATTCCCTAGCGAGATCCACGCCCGAGACCTCATCAGGCACTGGTGCCATCGCCTACCTGCGCGTGGTAGATACTGAGGCCTACGCCGACTGGGAGTCGGTCTACCGCGAAAACGTCGGCCGTCTCTACCGACTGATGTACTCGCGAGTTGGAAACCGACCTGATGCGGAGGATCTCACGTCCGAGGTATTTCGGACGGCCCTGCGCCCGTTGCGGCTCGGGTCCTCCAAAGGCGAGGTGCGTGCATACTTGCTGACGACGGCACGGACGGTGCTTGCATCCCATTGGCGCCGTAGTCTCGGACTTTCGGTGACTTCGATCGACCCTGAGGTCGATGCGGTCTATCTGGCAGAGCCCTCGGGCTCCGACCCGCCGAGTACGGCACCGAACCGGGCGAACCAGATATTGGCTGCCCTTCCCGATCGCTATCGTCGCATTCTCGAGCTCCGATTCCTCGAAGCCTGCTCGATCAGAGAGGCGGCGCAGGGCATGGACGTGAGTGTCGGCAATGCCAAGGTTCTTCAGCACCGTGCCTTGCGAATGGCCGCCAAGGTAGCCGAGGAGCTCGGACAATGACGAAGCATCGCCTCGCCGCATATCTCGACGCGTTGGCGGATGGGAAGCGGCCGGACTCGTTCGACGCCGATCCCGAGGATGTTGATGTGCTGCGCACGGCGATCTCCCTTCGATCAGCTCGTCCGGGGGACGACGTGCCAGACGACGGATTCGTTGATCGGCTGTACGAGGAGCTGGCCGAAGAGGCCAATCCACGAGTGGTGTCCATCAACCAGCGGGGAAGAGTTCGCCGCCGTCGCACAGCCCTGGCCGCTGTGGCGGCGAGCCTGGTGCTGGTAGGAGGGACGGCAGCTGTCACCGAGTCCCTCAGCCAAGGAGCAGTGACACCCGCCGCCGTGCCGGCACCACACGGATCGTCACTACGCACCGGCACCTTTGAAACCGCCGATGGTGAGGTGATGGGTCAGATCGTGGCGTCTCAAGGCAATCCTTCGTGGGTGTACCTCAATGTCGCCGGTACGAACTACAACGGCACGATTGTCTGCAAGTTGCAAGTGAAAGACGGTTCCACGATCGCCACCGGGGTATTCGGGCTCCACGGTGGAAAGGGAGTGCTGTCAAAGTCTGTCCGGGTGGACGTCGGTCAGCTGAGGGGAGCGAAGCTTGTGACGCCGTCTGGGGCTGTGGTGGCCTCAGCTACCTTCGCCTGAGCCTCCTCGCTATCGTCACTCCATCCGGTCCGGTACGCCATGCTCCTTTTAGCTCGGAGCCCCTCTCTTGTCTGTGAACGGATCGCTCATGCGAGCGCCAAGCCAGACGACGAGCGATCTACTTCCGGATCAATAGGTTTTTGAGAAGATACCTCCTGCTCCCGCGTGGGTGGCTTTTTTTGGGCACCCGTCAAGGACACATGGACGGCATGGGAATATCAACTTGATTTGACCCCCGCCTCATCTGTTTTGGACCCACCCCACTTCTGACATCCTGGCAGATGCGGCAGCGCACGCGTAATCTCGGGGCGTGGCTCCAAGCACTCCACTGCCTCCGGGCCAGAGCGTCTTCCAACTTCGGATTCAGCTGGCAGACATCAATCCGGTCATCTGGAGACGGGTGCTGGTGCCAGGGTCGGTGAGGATGGCCAAGCTCAGTGAGATGCTGCTGGCGACCATGGGTTGGACCAACTCCCACCTGCACGCTTTCGAGGTCGGTGAGATGCGCTTTGGGATGTGCCTCGACGAATACCCCGAGGGAGAGATCGACGAAAAGGGCGTGACCGTCCTTCAAGCTCTTCGCGAGGAGCGGCGCTTCCTTTATGAATACGACTTCGGAGACAGCTGGGACCACGACGTGGTAGTCGAAGCCCTCACCTGGTCGTATTTCGGGTTGAAGTTCGCCGTCTGTGTCGATGGCCAGAACGCCTGTCCGCCCGAAGACGTCGGTGGCGCCCCCGGCTATGCAGAGTTCCTTGAGGCCATTGTCGATCCTGAGGATGAAGAGCACGACCACTATCTCGAATGGGTTGGTGGCTCCTTCGACCCCTCCGAGTTCGACCTGGCGTCCACCAACGCTGCCCTCCAGCGGATTCGCTGACTTACGTCACACCGCCGCCGGACCGCTGATACTGACTCTTGACCGGCAACGCCTCGGTCACCGCAACGTGCGGTAACCGAGGCGTCGGATTGGTGGAGCTACGGGCGGCCACAAAGGGCCCGTGCTGGTTGTGTCAGCTGATCTCAGTAGCCGGAGCGGCTGGTTGTCGGGGCGCGAGCCGGGGCGGTCGTCGTTGTACTCGCATTTCCATGGTTGACGGTGATCTGCGGAGTGGCCACAGAGAAGTTCTCGACGTTCTGACCGCTTACCTGTAGTGGAACGTCCTCAGCGAAGGTGTAGAGGAAGTGGCCGTTGTACGTAACCTGGCGACCATTGGTCGTAAGCACCGTGGATAAAGTGCCGGTGGAGCCGGATGCAGTGGGGTGCTTTGCTACCAGGGGCGGCCACAAGGCGGCGAGCTCGCCCGTCACTTTCGACATGGAAGCGGTGTCCGGCCTGTAGACGTAGAGGGGAAGCCCTTTGGAATTGACGAGAATGGACTCTGTCGCTTGGCCAACCTTTACATTCGCAGTGTGCAAGGTCGTCCCTGTTGAGGTCCTGACTGTGGCCACATCGGTCGTCGCCAAAGGCGCTGGGCTCCCCAATGGCGTCAAGGCCTGCGCCGTGCCCGTCGGTATCGCGGCCACGGCCGACGGCGTTGGGCTCACACCAGTCTCCGCTAGGGCCAGGGCTCCGCCCAGGGTGGCTGCTGACACTCCGACTCCGACCAAGGCGATCGTCATGCGGAATTTTCTCATGGTTTCTCTTCTCCTGTCTGACTTGACATGTCGTTGGTTTGGATCCGGTGAACGACGATCTGCTTCTGCGTCCTCCGTCTTGGGAACCTGATCTCTGCCCTAAGCGAATTGGCCAGCTGGCGTTCCAGCCATACTCCAATCACAAGAAGATGACCGACCGCGGTGATGGCGTGGCGATCTAGGTGACGGCTAGGGCGTCGGGTATAGGCCCGTGCGGAATCCTGACGCTGCATGAACATTGCTCGCTCTCAGAAGGGATCGGTGTTTTGGTTCCGGTGTTGAATACGGAGACGGGTTACAACATCGAATGATCATGGAGCGCCCAAAAGAACACCGACCACCGACTGCCTGGGCAATGCGTTGCCTGATTCTCGCGGCATGGCCCGCTGACGCGGTGGAGTCGGCCCGTCAGGCGAACGTGGCGGAAGCGGCAATCTCCCGAGAGACACGCGAGCAACGAGACGACGTTCTTATCGTCGACGACATCACCGTGGCCGTGTTAGAGGCTCTGTGAGAACATGTCTGACGTGCCTGCCGTGAACGTAGCCCCATGATCAAGCGACTCGAGGTCTCCCGTGACATCGCCGTTTCGCCCGAGTTGGTATACGCCACCATCTCGGACGTGACACGCATGGGCGAATGGTCCGAGGAATGCCATGCCTGCGAGTGGCACGAGGGCTACGACGGACCCGTCGTCGGCGCAACCTTCGACGGCCACAACCGCCACGGTGAGCACCAGTGGACGACGCAGGGCAAGGTGATCGAGGCCGACCCGGGCCGAGCGTTTGCATTCGAGTGCTCGATGATGGACTTCCACTACTCGACCTGGGGGTACCGCATCGAGCCGACCGAGTCGGGATGCCGTGTGACCGAGTGGAACGACGATCTGCGGCCCGAGTCCGCCATGGAGCTGAGCAAGGAGATCTCCGGTGTGGATGACCGCACGGAGCGAAACCGTCGGACTATGAGCGACACCCTTGAGCACCTCGCCGCCGCTCTCGAGACCTAATCGGCCGGGTCACGCTGGTCGCAGCAGCGCCTCCTCTCAACTTGGAGTTGACCCCTTCTCTGGTCCGAGTCCGGCTGAAGGTCTTGGCCGAAACGGCCGGATACTGAGGCCGCCCGATCTCCGATCGGCCTCGTTGCTACTCCCGTCGCTATACAAATCGGCGGACAAGGGTGCGTCAGATGGACCCACTGCTTCTCCGGCACCTACAACGTTTGCGGAATAATACAATACTTGATACAAACGAGCCATGACTCTGCTGACCCTCGACCCGAGCTCATCGGTACCACCTTTCGAACAGATCCGAACACAGGTCGCTGACGCCGTCCGTCGTGGAAGTCTCCAACCGTCTGTTCGGCTGCCCACGGTCAGGAAGTTGGCGGCCGACCTAGGCCTGGCTGCGAACACGGTCGCAAAGGCCTACCGTCAGCTGGAGCTGGCCGGGCTCATTGAGACCCGAGGCCGGAATGGGACGTTTGTGGCGGGAGAACTATCAGCGAAGCGGGCGCTGGCCGTTCGAGCGGCACAAGAGTTCGCGAGGCGCATGCACGAGCTCGGCATCGGTAATGCGGAAGCCATTGCAATCCTCCGCGAAGAGGTCGATCGACATTCGTCATCGCCCCTACGACAGCGAAACACCCAATGAACAGCGGTCATTTGTTCGCCAGCCTGTGGGCTACGAATCGGCTACGCAATCGTGACACTCTTCAGTCCGAGGATGAAACGGTCGAGGAAGCGCGCCCATCAACTGGCCGTGCCATCCAAAAGCTGGATCGGGTTCCGGGTCATTCGCGAGTTGCCGCATGAGGGTTCTGCTCTACGCCGGAGAGCCGAACTGGGGGCGACTCCCCACCATCACCCTCTCTGACTTCCGAAGAACAATCGGAATTCGCCGTCAGCTCTGCTTCTTCGGCTGTGCATGGGTGACAGCAGCCATGGCTCCATAGAAGGTCAGGTCGTCCGGGTGG
>DASXMT010000456.1:0-1523 GCA_036495505.1 Acidimicrobiales bacterium
GCGTACTCGGCGTACATGTAGTCCCGCTCCTCGTCGGTCACCATCTCCAGCGTCAGCTCGTCGTGGTTGCGCAGGAACAGTCCCCACTGGCTGCCGTCGGGGATCTGGGGAGTGTTCTCAAGAACCTCGTAGATGGGGGCCGCCTCCTCGCGCCTCATGGCCATGAACATCCGCGGCATGACCGGGAAGTGGAAGGCCATGTGGCATTCGTCGCCCTGGCCGAAGTACTGGACCACGTCGGCGGGCCACTGGTTGGCCTCGGCCAGGAGCACCCGGTCGGGATAGAGCTCGTCGACCTCGCGGCGGATCCGCCTCAGATAGGCGTGGGTCTCGGGCAGGTTCTCACAGTTCGTTCCCTCCTTCTCAAAGAGGTACGGGACGGCGTCCAGCCGGAACCCATCGAGCCCCATCTCCAGCCAGAACCGCAGCACCTCAATCATCGCCTCCCGGACGTCGGGGTTCTCGTAGTTCAGGTCGGGCTGGTGGGAGAAGAAGCGGTGCCAGTAGTAGGCGCCGGCCACCGGGTCCCAGGTCCAGTTTGAGGACTCGGTGTCGATGAAGATGATCCGGGCGTCCTGGTAACGGTCGTCGGTGTCCGACCACACGTACCAGTTGCGCTTGGGGGAGTCCGGACTGGAGCGGGATTCCTGTAACCACGGGTGCTCCACCGAGGTGTGGTTCATGACCAGGTCGGCAATCACCCTGATCCGCCGGGCATGGGCGGCGTCGATCAGCTCCTGGACGTCGTTGACCGTTCCGTAGTCGGGGTGGATGTCGGTGAAGTCCGCGATGTCGTAGCCGCCGTCGCGCAGCGGCGAGCGGTAGAACGGCAGCAGCCAAATGCAGTCGATCCCGAGCCACTGGAGGTAGTCGAGCTTCTCGGTCAGCCCGCGGAAGTCGCCGATCCCATCGCCGTTGGCGTCGTAGAACCCGCGGACGTGCACCTCATAGAAGACGGCCCGCTTGAACCACAGCGGCTCGGCCTCAAACCACTGGCGCGTCTGGGCCTGGGGTGCCCCCTCAGCGGCCGCGCCATTGCCCGGCGTGCCCGTCCGCCGCTCGGCCGCGAGCAGGTGGCTCAGCGTGGGCGGCCCGACGCTCACGACTCCACCCTGATCACGTGGGACTGGCGGACGGTGGGCACGAGCCGGACGTAGTTGGGCCCGATCCGCCACTGAAAGCGCTCGTCGGAGAGCAGGTCGTGGGCGGTGAAGCTCGGCGCGACCCCCAGGCCGGCCGGCACCGTGATCAGCCCCTCCTGCGGTTGGTGGGGGTCGAGGTTGACCACGGTCAGGATCGTGCTCTGTCCGGCCTGCTTGGCGTACGCGATCAGGGCCTCGTTGGCCGTGTCCAGGAAGGTGATGTTGGCGAAGCTCTGGAGCGCTGGGTTCTCCCGGCGGATGAAGTTGATCTGTCCGATCAGCGGCAGCAACTCACCGTGCAGGGCGCGGGTTTTGGCCTCGTACTTCTCGGAGTTCAGGTACTCCTCCGAGCCGTCGCGCACGGCCACGTTCTCCAGGTTC
>DASXMT010000457.1:0-11218 GCA_036495505.1 Acidimicrobiales bacterium
GGTACGGGGGCTAGCGGGGGGTTAGATGGGAGAGCTAGCGGGGGGTTGGAGGGCTAGCGGGGGGTAGGTGGGAGAGCTGGCGGGGAGCAACAGCCGGCGCGACCGATCGAGCCTGGGATCGAGTCCAGGGAGGCGGCTGTCCGCGGGTCGGGTGGGCTCATCGCAAGGCCGCCTGCCATCATGACGCCGGGACTTGAGAACAAGACGATGGTCACGGTTGATCCGTTCCAGCTACTCGGGTAAATGCTGCTCGAGCTGGCGGCGTGAGGTTATGTCGAGCTTCCGGAATACCTTTTTCAGGTGATAATCGATCGTGCTGCTGCTGACGAACAGCCTGGCCGCAATTTCGGGATTGGTGGCCCCGCGCGATGCCAATCGAGAGATTTGGAGCTCTTGTGCAGTGAGGTCATTCCTCGTTTCAACCGAGCGCCGACGTGCACGCTCTCCGGTGGCCATCAACTCCGCACGCGCTCGTTCGGCAAATCCCCCAGCTCCCATCGCGGCAAACGACTCATACGCCACCCGGAGCTCCCTACGAGCGTCGACCCTCCGGTTCTGGCGACGAAGCCACTCGCCGAAGAGGAGACGAGATCGAGCGAGATCGGTAACCACGGAGGTTCCTTGCAAGTGCGAAATCGATGCTTCAAAGTGGGCCTCTGCCTCATCGTCGCCGGCCAAAAGGGCCTGCGAACGCGCCAACAGCCCCTGGAACCACCCTGTGTCGATCGCTCTCACCCGTCGAATCATCTCGTCCAACGCATGTTCGGCCGCGGTACGGTCGCCACTCCGCACTCCGGCCTCGATAACAAGTGGCAATGTCCGGCCGGAAAATCCCAGCGCCTGATGATCCGTGATGCTCTGGGCGGCGGAGAGCGCCTCGGAATATCGACCGGCTCCCAACTCGAGAATCGCCAGTGCGTAATGTGCTTGAAAGACGGCTGGGGCGGATCCGACAAGTGAACCACGTCTGATTAATTTTCTTGCTGCGGATCGCGTCTCCGCAGCGTCGCCGCGCCAAGCAAGGAGAGTGACATTCAGCGGTCGGTAGAACCCCATCTCCCCGCCGACTGCGGCAGTGATCTCCAGCGCTTCTGCGAGATGCGTCTCGGCCGCCGAAAATTGACCTGCCCGTATTTCGTGCCCTGCGAGTCCGACGAGGGCAACTTGCAGGGCGATGAGTGCACCTCGATCTCGCGCCGAGCTTTCGACGAGTTGGACCCACTGCGCATAGGTGTGGTCATCACAGATTTCGTTGGTGATTGTCATGCCGAATGCTGACCAGCGAATGACGTCCTCCTTCGGGACCGCTCCATCGCGCATCATGTCAAGGGCGGCACCCAGCACGCCGGCGGCCTCGCCGTAGCCTGTGGCGAGAAGCTGCGAGGTTCCATCGAGGAGAAGGTCGGCCAGTTGCCGTCGCTGTGTTCGACCAGCAGTGGCGAGCGCTGCTTCAGCAATCTCGGCGCCCCCTGTATTCAGCGTGAAGTGTTGCGAGACCATGAACGCGTCGAGCGCCTCGAGGAGGGATTCTCGCGCTTTGTCGATATCGAGCGGGAGGAACTGGCGAGCGGCGTCCAACAGGAGGGCAGCTGCAGCAGCAGGTTCGCCCAGGGGCACGGAGAGTTCCCCGGCGACTTGCTGGGCTTCAGCACGGAGATGCGGCTTGGTCAGACCCGGACGTGCTTGGGCCAGCAGGGCGTTGGCGCGATGCGGTTCGCCGGCGGTCAGTGCTGCTTCTGCTGCGTGGAGCAGCCGCGCCGAGCGACGCGGTCCATCGCCGGTGAGTTCGGCTGCCTGAGCCAGGAGCGTCGCCTCGGCCGCGTAGCCGCCACGGTCACGCGCCCGGCGCGCCATCTCCTCCAGCTCGGCGGCCAGCTCGTCGTCAGGTCCGCTGGCCGTCGCCACAATGTGGCCCGCCCATCGGTCCGGTTCGGTGGAGCGGTCGATCGACGCCGCCAAAGCACCGTGGACCGCCCTCCGCTCCTCAGGGCTGGCGCCGGCGTACACGGCAGACCGGATGAGGGGATGGCGGAACTCGATCCGTGGGTCGGTACTCAGCAGGCGCGCCTGGACGGCCAGGGTTTCAGCGTCCGGGGAGCATCCGAGTCGAGCAGCTACCGCGCGGACCAACGACGGATCACCCGACGTCTCGGCTGCCGCTACCAACACGAAGGTCTGGGCGTCAGGAGGCATGGTGTCGACCTGGCGTCGGAAATGCGTCTCGAGGCGTCGACTGATGGGGATTGGCTCCGGGACCAGGCTGGCACCCGCCCACTGCATCGAAGTCAATTCGTGAGCCAGCTCGGTCAGCGCCAGCGGGCACCCGCTTGTCTCGCTGATGATGCGGTGGGCGATATGGGCGTCGAGTGGGTCTGGTGCCACCTGATACAAGAGTTCGAGGGCGGCGCTTTCGGGAAGACCGCCGATCTCAGTGGTGGAAAGACCCGCCAACAGCGGCAGGACCTCATCGGACGCACGAATTCCAAAGATCAAGGCGATGCCATCTGCACTCAAGCGCCGACCGACAAACGCCAAAACCTGCAACGACTCCTGGTCGACCCACTGCGCATCGTCCACGATGCAGAGCAAACCCTGCGGCGCAGCGGCATCGGCGAGCAGCGTGAGGGTGGCCAGGCCGACAAGGAAGAGATCGGCTGGCGCCTGGGTCGACAGTCCGAACGCCGAGCTCAACGCATCACGCTGAGGTCGCGGAAGGTCGTCCAGCGACCCCAAGAAGGGCAAGAGGAATCGGTGAAGGGCGCCGAATCCGAACGCGCTCTCCGCCTCGATGCCTGAGATCCTGACCAGTCGAAGGTCATGCGCCGAGGTGGAGGCGTAATCGAGGAGCAGGGTTTTTCCCATTCCGGCTTCGCCCCTGAGCACCAGAGCTCGGCTGATTCCACGACGAGCCGAGTCAATGACACCTTCGAGAGCGGCTCGCTCGGCGATGCGGTCGAGCAGCATTGGTCAGGACCGAGGGGGCACTATCTGGAGATCGGTCCGGGCCACGGGGACCATTCTCGCAGACCGTACGGCGTTAGGCTCGGGGCGCCTGGCGTGTCTCCTCATGGTTTCGCGTAGGGGTTCGCGGCGAGGCACCGGAGCCTTCGAGATGAGACATGTCTCGCCCACCCAGTTTTGCCCATCTAGCCCGTGACGGTGCCATCGGATCGTGTCGTATTGGTGGCTGACCAGGACGTATCTCAGTCCCCAACACGAGCTGTGGCCAGGGAAGTTGACCGATATCCAGCGCCCGGGGCGGCACTCCTCCTGGGGAAGCGTGCTCCAATCTCGCCAGTGTCGGTGCTCCTCTCGGCGCCTACCAGTCGCCGGCGACGTGGGCCGCAGACCGTCGAAGCACTTCCACTTGTGCTCCATCTGCCGCGGGCCGAGGATCCACTGCACGGCACGCGTCGACGAGCGTTTCAATGGTGGCGGGTCCGCATCGATTCGTAACCGCTCGGTCCTCGACGAGCGCGAACGTGCTGGTAGGCGGGCTGTGAGTCCGCAGCCGCCAAAGCGCTGCAGTCCTCGACGTCGGCGAAACGCGGCCTGATTCCAGAGGGCGAGGTCTGCACCGGTGGGTGAGCACAGCTCTTTCCGGACCCGTCATCAGCGCATCGGATCGAAGACCCGATTTCGCGAGGCCCGGGGAGCGGTGCACCGGCACCTCAGCGCACCGTCCGGGCTACATGTCCAAGTAGCCGACGGTCTACATGGCCAATTGGCCAAAGATATGGCTCGCTAGACTGCGCCCACCAAAATGGATGCGATGAGGGGGTAGTCGTGCGATTTGGTCTGTTCTTGATGCCCGAACCGTTTCCGTGGTCCAACTGGACGCTGTCGTATGACCTGAAGCTCGAGGAGATGGCGCTGGCCGATCGACTCGGCTACGACGAGGTTTGGGTGGGCGAGCACCACACTGGCGCCTTCGAGAACATCCCCGCCCCCGATATCTTCATCGCCAAGGCGTCGGCGGTGACCCATCGGATCGGCCTAGGCACTGGGACGATCAACCTTCCTTATCACGACCCCTTCATGGTCGCTGAGCGACTCGCCTTCCTCGACCACCTGACTCACGGCCGACTCATATACGGTTTCGGTGGCGGTGGTCTGGTCAGCGACAAACGCTTCTTCCAGCTCGACCCGAGCGAGGGAACCCCACGCCTCCGGGAAGCCCTGGCCATTATCGAGGCCCTCTACGCATCCACCGACTACATCAACTTCGACGGCAAGTTCTGGAACCTCGACCACAAGCGCATCCAGGTGCGCCCCTACCAGGAGTTCCCGCAGTTCGCCATCGCCGGTATGTCCGGAGTGCATAACTTCGACCTGTGCGGCAGCCGCGGATACGGCGCGCTGAGCATCTATTTCACGCCCGTCCAGATCGACTCCAATCCGGGCATGCCCGACCTACGCAGCCAGGGGGCAGCACTGGCCGAAGCGGCGGAGCGATCGGGGCGAGACCCGGAGCGGGCCCGCCGCGATTGGCGCATCTGTCGCGAGGTCTATGTCTCGGACTCCAAGGACGCGGCGATGAGCGAGATCAGGGAGAGCTTCCGCCAGTCCTACGACTACCTGTTCAAGATCGGCCTTGCCCCCCTCATGAAGCGCGACGCCGACATGCCCGACGCCGATGTCACGTTCGATTGGATGGTCGAGAACATTCCCTGGATCATCGGTTCACCGGCGGAATGCAGAGCCCAGATCCATGACATGCATGACGATGTCGGCGGCTTCGGAACGCTCCTCTTCAACTCCCGGGAATGGGTCACCAGCGACCGGTGGAACCGGTCCCTCGAGCTGTTTGCCCGCTACGTCGCCCCGCACTTCAGCCGACGAGACGATCAGCGCTTCCGCACCGAACTGGCTGACGACGCCGTCGGCGGAGGGTGACTCGAATTCGAAACACAACGTTGGTCTCGTTGTCGAGAAGCTCCATCCGACTACTCCGCTCAGTTATGACGAACTTGTGACCACGGGGGTCATTTCATGGTGTTTCGCCGGCGCTCTCCAACGTTCTGAACTGCCCAAACGCTGTGCACATGACGTGCCCGGGGCGGGACTCGAACCCGCACGCCCTTTCGGACAATGGATTTTGAGTCCATCGCGTCTGCCATTCCGCCACCCGGGCTGATGGCGAGTCAGCCTATCCTCAGGCTAGAGCCGATCTCCGCACCACAGCTTTCGTCTCGCACTACCACCGACGGCGCCAAGACCGTCACCCCGTAGGCTCGGGCGATGGGATCACCGGGGACGCGCCGACCACCGTCATCCTTCCCGCTGGCCTCGTGGTTGACGCTCGGGTCGGGCACGCGGCTTCGTCTCACCGGAGCCGAGGTCACCCTGGTGGAGCTGGATCTCCGGCGTCCGGTCGGCACGGCGATCGGAAGCCACTACCGACGTCCCGTGGTCATGGTCCAGCTTTCAGTCGAGGGCCCTGGCGGCCGGACGGTCGGTTGGGGTGAGTGCGCGGCGCTGGGCGACACCACCTTCGACGCCGAGGACGCGGCAGGTGCGTTCACCACGCTCACGCAGGACTTGGTTCCGCGGTTGACCTCGTCGGGTTCGTCAGCTGCCGCTCTCGTGCCGGGCCCCTCTTCCCTCGCCGGCCGCATACGACCCGTGGGTATGCCCTTGGCGTTCGCCGCGTTGGAGATGGCCGTTGCCGACGTCCATCTCCGGGCGTCGGGCAGGTCGCTGGCCGAAGTTCTCGGTGTCACGGGCGGAGGTGGCGATGGTCGTGGCGACGGCCATCCTGACCCGACAGCGGCACCTGACCGAAAAACGGAACCTGCCCGGACTACTGCACCCCATCGGACAGCGGTACTGGTCGGCGCCGTTGTGGGCACGACCGAGAGCGTCGAGGCCCTCATGGCCCGGGTCGACGCGCAGGTGGACGCCGGCTTTGCCCGTGTGAAGCTCAAGATCGGCCCCGGTTGGGACCTCGTTCCCGCCGCGGCCGTACGTCGTCGGCACCCCGACCTGTTTCTCCAAGTCGACGCCAACGGCTCCTATTCGAGGCCTGACATCGGCCATCTGCTCGAGCTGGACAGTCTCGATCTGGCCTGTATCGAGCAGCCGTTCCCGCACGATGACCTGGAGAGCCACGCGGTGCTGGCCCAGGCGATGCGTACGCCCGTGTGCCTCGACGAGTCCCTCCATTCCCCCGATTCGGTGCGATCGGCCATAGCCGCGGGCGCCTGCGAGGTCGTGTGCGTCAAACCCGCTCGACTCGGCGGGTTGACCGCGGCCCTCGAGGTCTACCGGGACTGCACCGATGCCGGCGTGCCTCTCTGGGTGGGAGGGATGTTCGAGTCCGGCTTTGCCCGGTCGGTGAACACGGCTCTGGCCGCACTGCCCGGGTTTGTGCTTCCCGGCGATCTGGCTCCGGCGGCCAGCTACCTCACCGAGGACCTGGTGTCGGCACCAGCGGTCGATCGTCACGATCCCGACGGACGCCTGCGGGTCGCCGTGCACACGGCTCCGGGCCTGGGCCCCACCCCGGACCACGCCGTGTTGGCCCGACGCATGGTTGCTTCCTGGAACTGGTCGGCGGGGTGACATTTCCCGCCGCATTCCTGCCTATGGAACCGTGGGTCACCGCAGTAAGTAGAATTGCCGACCCATGCACCGGTCCACTGTCGAACGCCGCCTGAGCGATGCGCACGCCCGCCTGACCAAGGCGCGGAGCGAGCTGGCTGTTCTCGACGAGCAGCTCGAAGTGGTCAACGACGTTGCCGATGACACCCGGCTACGGTCTCTCGTGTCCGAGACGCCGGTGGCGGCCAAGGAGTATGACGAGGCCAGCCGGCATGCTGCGGCCATGTTGCGGTCGCGGCAGGCACTTGTCGATACGATCACCGAACTCGAACGGCGGCAGAACGAACTGCTTGACCGGCTGGTCATCGGCCCCGGTTGATCGATCCGAGAACATCGAGAAAGTCGAGAGGGGTTCACACCATGGCCAGGCGCGTGGTCATTGCCGAGGACGAGGCCATTATCCGCCTCGACCTCAAAGAAATACTCCAAGACGAGGGCTACGAGGTGGTCGGCGAGACCGGGCGGGGCGACGAGGTAGTCGACCTCGTACGACGCCACCGTCCCGACCTGGCCATTCTGGACGTCAAGATGCCCGGGGCCGACGGCCTGGCTGCGGCGCGGGCCATCGCTGACCTGGGAGAACGGGTGGCGGTCTTGATCCTCACGGCCTTCAGCCAGCGCAATCTCATCGAAGAGGCCCGAGAAGCCGGCGTGGCCGCCTACTTGGTCAAGCCCTTCCAACGGGCCGAGCTGGTGCCGGCCATCGACCAAGCGGTATCCCGCTGTGAGCAGGAGTGGGCCATCGAGGCCGAGGCGGCCGAGGTCCAGGCCAACAACGGGAACGCCCAGGCGACCGCAGAGGACAAAATCGAGACCCGTCGGCTGGTCGACGGGGCCAAGGACCTCCTGATGGAGCGCTTCGGACTGGCCGAGTCGGATGCGTTCAACTTCATCCAGAAGACGGCGATGGGCAGCCGCTCTCGCATGAGCGACGTGGCGCGCCAGGTGCTCGACGGCACCATTACGCCCTAGGAGTCGACACGGTATCCATGGCAGCCAACGCGTCCCCATCGGCAACGTCCCTCGGCCGGTCGAGCGCCGGCAAGCCGGCCGGCCCGCTCCTGCTCCTCGACGGCATGTCCCTGGCCTTCCGGGCGTACTTTGCCCTGCCGCCGGACCTGGCCACCAGCGCCGGCATCGTCACCAATGCGGTGCACGGCTTCACGTCCATGCTGCACAACCTGGTTCGGGACCACCATCCCAGCGGTTTGGCCGTCGCCTTCGACCTGCCGGGCGGGACGTTCCGCGACGAAGTCGTGCCTGACTACAAGGGAGGTCGCTCGGAGACGCCCGCCGATCTCCTGCCCCAATTCGAGATGATCCGCTCCCTCCTGGGCAAGCTGGCCATCCCGGTGATCGAAGCCGAAGGCTTCGAGGCTGACGACGTGTTGGCCACGCTGGCTACCGAGGCCCGGGACCGTGGGCACGACGTGTTGCTCGTCACCGGCGATCGGGATGCCTACCAGCTGGTCGAGGATCCCCATGTCCGGGTGCTCTACAACCGTCGTGGGGTGAGCGACTACGCCCTGTACGACGAGGCCGGGATCGAGGAGCGAACGGGCGTGCGTCCCGAGCGCTACCCGGTCCTGGCCGCACTGCGCGGTGACCCGTCCGACAACCTGCCCGGTGTTCCCGGGGTGGGGGAGAAGACGGCGGCGAAGCTGGTCAACGAGTACGGCGACCTGGACACGCTCTACTCCCATCTCGATGCGCTCTCGCCCAAGCTGCGCGAGAACCTGGCCCTCCACGAGGATCGCGTCCGCATGAATGCCGAGGTCATCCCGCTCGTGCGCGATGTGCCCCTCGATACCCACGTCGATCAGCTGACCCTGGGCGGCTGGATCGAGGACGACGCCCGCGATGCGTTCGCGGAGCTCGAGCTCAGGACCATCTGGAACCGTATGGCCTCCTTGATCCACGAAGGTGCGTTCGGCCAACCGGGGGGCGACGCCCCCCGGATACCGATGGGGACTGCTTCGTCGGCCGACGACGGGGGAGTCGGCTCGAACGGGGCCACCGTGCCGTCGGGGGCGGCGTGGCTCGACAACCTCGAGGTCATTGCGCCGAGCAGCGCCGACGAGGCCGTCCGGGACATCGGCAAGGTGATCAGCGCGGCGAGCTCAGGAACGGGCAACGTGGCGTTGCACGCCATCTGGTCGGGCGACCCCGGTCGTTCACCCCTGATCGGATTGGTGCTGACCCCGGAGCCGGTTCCAGAGGCAGGGGCGGAGGGTACGAGCGGGCAACAGGTCCTCTACCTGGGTGACGACGCCGGGGGCGCCAGCCTGGCCGGGAAGCGCACGGTGCTCGACTCGCTCTCTTCCGCGCTCGGCCCCGGTGGCGTCGGGGTGATCGCCCACAACGCCAAGGAGATCATGCGGTCGCTCCTTCCGCTCGGCGTGGACGTGGCTGCCCTGACCATGGACACGGCCGTGGCCGCCTACCTGCTCGACCCATCGGTGGACCACTACCGCCTGCGCGACTTGTCCGTCGCTCACCTCGGATTCGAGGTGGACGACGGGGAGCAGGGCAAGGGCCAGGGGACCCTGGCCCTTGAGCTCGACGGCGAGGACGAGGGCGTCGGTGTCGGCGAGGAGATGTTGGCTCCCAATGTGCTTGCCGCCGCCCGCTTGGCAGCAACGGTGTCCCGCCTGCGAGCACCCCTCCAGGCCGCCCTCATGGCCGAGGACGAGGATCAGCTCTACAACGACATCGAGCGGCCCCTGGTTCGGGTCCTCGCGCGCATGGAGGTCACCGGCATCCCCGTTGACCGAGAGGTGCTCCGGGAGATCGCCGACGAGCTGGCCGACGAGTGCCAGACCCTCGAGGCCCGGATCCATGAGCTGGCCGGTGCTCCGTTCAACGTGAACTCGGTTCCCCAGCTGCGCTCGGTCCTCTACGACCAGCTGGGCCTCACCCCGCTCCGGAAGACCAAGACCGGCTACTCCACCGACGCCCGCACGCTCGAGCAGCTCCGGGACCAGCACCCGATCGTTGAGATCCTCCTGCACTACCGGGAGATCGAGAAGTTGCGGTCCACCTATGGCGAGAGCCTCATTGCCGAAGTGGCCGAAGACGGCCGCATCCACGCCACGTTCCGCCAGACGGTGGCCCGGACCGGCCGGCTGTCGTCGGATCGGCCCAATCTGCACAACATCCCGGTCCGTACCGACCAGGGGCGCCGGTTCCGCGAGGCGTTCGTCCCCAGTCCCGGTCGGCGGTTGTTGGTTGCGGACTACGACCAGGTGGAGCTGCGAGCCATCGCCCATCTCTCCGGAGACCCCGGTCTGAGCGCCGCCTTCGAGGCGGGCGAGGACATCCACCGGACGGTGGCGTCCCGGGTGTTCGGGGTGGAGCGAGCCGAGGTGACCCACACCCAGCGGTCCACAGCCAAGATGGTCTCGTACGGCTTGGCCTACGGGATGGAGGCCTACGGCCTGTCCCAGCGGCTGGGGGTGCCCGTGGAGGCGGCGTCGACCATCCTTCGGGCGTTCTTTGACGGGTTCCCCGCCGTTCAGGACTACATGCAGCGGGCCGTGGCCGATGCCAGGAACAGCGGGTACACCATCACCGCCTTTGGCCGCCGCCGCCCGCTGCCCGACCTGCTGGCCACCAACTATCAAGTACGCCAGGGGGCCGAGCGCCAAGCCATGAACGCCGGGATCCAGGGGCTGGCGGCGGACCTTTTCAAACTGGCCCTGGTCCGATTGGACGCTGGGCTCCACGACGGAGGGTTCCGCTCTGACCTGGTGCTCCAGGTCCACGACGAAGTCATCGTCGATGTCGCTCCCGACGAGTCCGACGCCGTCGCCGAGTTGACCCAGCGGGCGCTCACCGGGGCTGCCGACCTTTCGGTGCCGCTCAAGGTGGCCATGGCCTGGGGCAGTTCCTGGGCGGAGGCCAAGGACGGCTGACCACCGTGCCTGGGCGCCGTCGGGGATGGCGGTCTGCTGTCACCCAACTTCCGGACGTCCTCCCGGGTCACGGTGCTAGTATCGGTAGCCGGCCGCTGGTGCGGTCGGTTTCTTCTCACCGGTGGCGCACATTCGTGCACTGCGCTTCAGTCGGCCCAGTCGGCCACCGGGTCCTGTCCGGAAAGCGAGCTACCTAATTTTATGTCCGACGAGTTTGCAGTAACTGGCGGAACACCCTCAAGCGGAACCGGGACAGCCCTGCTGTCCGGTGAGGCGATGGGGCGCTTCGACGAGAACGGTGTGTACATCCCTCGGGCGATCACCGAGGACGACCTGGCCGGTTCCTCTCTCGAGGACGCCATGGTCGGGACCATCGTCGAGTTCGAAGACGGCGACCTGGTCGAGGGCACCGTGGTCAAGATCGACCGGGACGAGGTCCTCCTCGACATCGGCTTCAAGTCCGAGGGCGTCATCCCCGTCCGCGAGCTGTCCATCCGCAACGACGTCGACCCCTCCGAGATCGTCTCCCTGAGCGACAAGGTCGAGGCCCTGGTCCTCCAGAAGGAGGACAAAGAGGGTCGCCTGATCCTCTCGAAGAAGCGCGCCCAGTACGAGCGGGCATGGGGCACCATCGAGAAGCTCAAGGAGAACGACGAGGTCGTCACCGGACCGGTCATCGAGGTGGTCAAGGGCGGCCTGAT
>DASXMT010000458.1:0-1877 GCA_036495505.1 Acidimicrobiales bacterium
AGTGCACCGGCGTCGGGTTCCGCTACGGCGACGGTCCCATGGTCTTGTCAGGGGTGGACCTCACGCTCGCACGGCGCGACCGCCTGGGGATCGTGGGGGCCAACGGGTCGGGCAAATCGACCCTGGTCGACCTCTTGGCCGGACGGCGACAACCCACCACCGGGTCGATGGAGGTAGGGCCGACGGTGGTGGTGGGCTACTACGACCAACAGGGGATCGACCTCGATCTCGGAGCCCGGGTGCAGGATCTGGTGGCCGGCCCGCACCGCGCACCCGGCTCCCTGGCTGACGTGGCCCTGATGAAGCGCTTCTCGTTCACCGGGGAGTTGCCCTTCGCTCGGGTGGGCACCCTGTCGGGTGGCGAACGACGACGGCTGCAGCTCCTCTTGGTGATCGCCGGTCGGCCCAATGTCCTGTTCCTGGACGAACCGACCAACGACTTCGACCTCGACACGCTCCGGGTCATCGAGGACTTTCTCGAGGACTGGCCCGGGGCCCTGGTCGTGGTCAGCCACGACCGGACATTCCTGGACCGGACCACCGAACACCTGATAGCGGTGGAGGCCGACGGCACCGTTGCCGCCGTGCCCGGAGGGGTGGCCGGCTGGGTCGCACGGGTCGAACAGGGCGACGCCCGCCGAGCGGGGGCGCTTCCGTCCCGATCGCCGAGCGGCCGGTCGGCCCGGGACAGCCCCCCCGGTACCGCCGCGGGTCCCCCAATCGGCCGGCTGCTGCGCGAGGCGGAGAAGGACATGGTCCGCCGGCAACGCCAGCGGGACAGGGTCACCGAGGCCCTGAGCGGCGCGGTCGGCCACGTGGAGATGACGCGGCTGGGTGACGAACTGGCTGCGGCCCAGGCCGCATTGGACGAGGCCGAGGAGCACTGGCTGGCGTTGGCCGAAGAGGCCGAGTCACGACCCTGACACCTGTCGGTTGGCGGTCAGCGGAACAGAACCTCGGACACCACCCTGCTCCAGGGGCGGGTGAGCGATCGAAGCTCGGCGCAACACTCGTCGCCGAGGTGGGCGTAAGGGGACGCGGCCAGGCGATCCGTCACGGCTTCGATCTCCTGGCGCTGACCCGCTCCCCACTCGGTGAACGTCGCCTCCTCGCCGGTGCCGGCGGCCAGCCAACCTCGCTCTTGCAACGAGGCCACCCCTGCGGCCCACTCCTGGTCCGACCAGCCGCGGGTGGAGCGGAGCAATCCCAGAGGCACCTCACCACCGGCACCATGGGTGATCAGCGCGTCGATGGCTGACAGCCCGTGGGTGACGAGGAGGGCGACATGGGCGTCACCCCTGAACTCACGCAAGATCGACTGTGCATGCCAGAGGGCGAGGTGGGGCTCATCGGGCCAGCTCAGTCGGGCGTGGCCGGCGCACAAAGGACGGCCCTCCAGGCGGGTGGATGCATCGTCGGCCACGAGGTGCGCCAGCTCCGCAGCTCGGCCCATGGCATCGGATTCGACCACGTCGTCGCCCAGCAGGCGCCGATACGCCCGGTCGACGGCACGAAAGCGGGCAGCCACCAGGTCCTCGGGGGTAGCGATCGCCCAGGCAGCGGGGATGGCGGCGTGGACCAGTTCGGGCTTGAAGTTGTAGAACGTCGAGATCACCACCTCGGCCGAGACGGCGCCCATGGGGGCGGCGCGCGAGGCGAAGTACCCGCTCGTCCCGGTGATACCGAGCGCGCCGTATTCCTCAGCCGCTTCGGGAACGAAGTAGATCATCCCGTGGAGCGGCTCAACCGTCCGCCACGTCTTTCGGGCCAGTAGGGCCGCCTCGTCTGTGTCCACCCGTCCCCCGTTCACTCTCGCCTCGATCCAAAGAGTCCCGATCCAAGAAGTCTCGATCCAAGAAGTCTCGATCCGAGGAGTC
>DASXMT010000459.1:0-2741 GCA_036495505.1 Acidimicrobiales bacterium
TCAATCGGTAGCGGGAAGACGAGCGTGGAATTGTTCTCGCTGGCCACCTCGGCCAGCGTCTGCAGGGTGCGAAGCTGCATGGCCCCCGGGGACTCGTACAGGGTGGCCGCTGCCTCGGCCAGCTCCTTGCTGGCTCCGAGCTCGCCGGTGGCGGCGATGACCTTCGCTCGCCGCTCCCGCTCGGCCTCGGCTTGACGGGCCATGGCCCGGAGAAGCTCGGGGGGTAGGACGATGTCTCGGATCTCCACCTGCCGAACCTCGACTCCCCAACCGTGGGTCGAGGCGCCAATGGACGTCTTCAGCTCGTCGTTCACGTCGTCCCGGTGAGCCAGGATGTTGTCGAGCTGATGTCGGCCGACGATCGATCGCAGCGCGGTCATGGCCACTCTCTGGCTGGCGAAACGGAAGTCGTCCACTCCGATGATGGCCTGTACCGGATCCAGGACCTGGAAGTAGACGACCGCGTCCACCTGCACGGTGACGTTGTCGGCGGTGATGACCGCCTGCTTGGGAATGTCGACGACCTCGACCCGCAGCGTTACCTTCACCAGCTTGTCCACCAGCGGCCACTTGACGATGATCCCGGGCCCTTTGGCCTCCTCGCGGATGCGACCAAGCCGGAAGAACACGGCCCGCTCGTACTCCGTGACCACCTTGAAGGTGCTGTGCACCAAGGCGATGACCAGGGCGACGAACACCACCCCACCGGCGACTATGCCGGTCACGATTCCAGCCGTGGATGCGAGCAAGGGTCCATGGACCATGAAGCCATCTTCGCGCTAGAGATCAGCCGCTGTCGGGTCAGGCCTGGAAAGGGCGCGAACCGGGGCGAGTCACGACCTCGGTGGCCTCCCGTACCGGCCACACTCACGCCGGCACGATCGGCCGGCACCCCGCTGACCTGGACCTCATGTGCTCCGAGGGGCCAGGTCACGTACTGCGTCGGCCAGATCGACCCCAAAGGGAATGAGCCCGATGGCCGGGATCGTCACCCCGTTGTCCACGTACCGCTGGATGTGGGCGCGGCACTCGGCTCCCGACCCGTGCACGATCAAGGCGTCGACCACCTCATCGGGGATGGCGGCCAGGGCACCTTTCCGGTCCCCCGCCTGCCACGCCGACCACATGGGCTGCAACTGATCGCCGCGCCCCAACCAGCGGTGGAACTGGGCATACACGTCTACATTGAGGTAGGCAGCGATCATGCGCCGGCCGATGGCCCGCACTGTATCGGTGTCCTCGGACGGACAGACGAAGATCCGAGCGGCGACGTCCTTCCCCGCACCCACGTGGGGGACCACCGTGGCCACGTCTTCGGCCGACAGCCAGTTGATGATGGCGCCGTCGGCCTCCCTCCCCGCCAGGCGGAGCATCCCGGGGCGCAACCCGGCCAAGAAGATGGGGGGAGGGCTCTCGACCGGACGGGCCAGGCGGAACCCATGTACTGCGAACGTGTCGTAGGTCTCGTCGACCTTCTCACCGGCAAGGGCCGCCTTCAAGAAGCGGATGGTGTCCCGGACGCGTTTGTAGGGCTCGGTGAACTCGATGCCGTTCCAGCGCTCCACGATCACGTTGGAAGACGTGCCTAGCCCGAAGGCGAACCGGCCCGGGGCCGCTTCAGCCATCCCGGCGACGGATTGGGCCAATAGAGCCGGGCCTCGGGTATAGGCAGGGATGATGGCCGTCCCCAGCCGCAGGCTCGGCGTCCACGCCGCAGCCAGGGCAATTGGCGTGAACCCATCGGTCCCATCGGTCTCCGCCGACCACACATCGGTGTAACCCAGCGAGACAAGCTCCTCGAACCATTCCCGGTGCTCATGGAGGGGGACGCCGTCGAAGGGAACGGTGATTCCGTACCTGGGTGCGGGTCCCGATCCGGGCGTTGCCGTTGCCTCTGAACTGCTCGGTGTCGTGGTCACGGCCACAGTGATACACCCATCCGCGAGGCTTCAGCCATGGAGCAACAACAACTGCCGTTGATCGAAGCCACCGAACCGGCCACGGGTCCCGCCGATGCCTCATCCCCCGGTTCGGCTGGCACTGCAACCACATCAGAGCCTCCAGCAACATCAGCCACTTCGGAGCAGTCTTCAGGGCGAAAAGGGCGTCGGGTCGCCGGGTCGACGCGACCGGCCAAGGGCTCACCGGGGACCGATTGGCGGCTCGATGAGCACACCAGGGCCGTCGGACGGGAAGGCGTCGCCGCCGCCCGGGCCCTCCTCAATCGAGCCAATTGCGCTGCTTAACCAGCAGCGGCGCTACCGTCGGAGGCATGACGACGGTCGCTGAGCGCCTGGGATATCCCTCGGACGCCAAACTGCTTATCCTGAACTGTGCCGAACTGGGTTTTTGTCACGCGGCCAACGTCGGAGTGTTCGAGGCCCTCCGAGAGGGCATCGGCACCAGCGCTTCCCTCATGGTTCCGGCCCCCTGGTCCCGGGAATCCGCCTCCCGGTACCGGGGCGACGACGTTGGAGTCCACCTCACCCTCAATTCGGAACACGAGCTCTACCGGTGGGGCCCGATCACCCAGGCGCCTTCTCTGCTCGACGGCGATGGGGGTTTCCCTCGCACCTTGACCGACGTGTGGGACCACGCCGATCTCGACGAGGTGCGTCGGGAATGCCGGGCTCAGGTCGAACGGGCCGTTCTCTGGGGCTTCGATGTCAGCCACCTGGACACCCATCTCGACGCCCTCCTCCTCCGACCTGAGTTCTTCGACATCTACTTGGAACTGGCCA
>DASXMT010000460.1:0-3933 GCA_036495505.1 Acidimicrobiales bacterium
ACTGTTCGGCGTAGATAACGCCATGAAGGGATGCTGTGGAGGCGTGTCCGAGACCCAGTCCGAGGGCAAGCGCGAGGATGACCAGTCCCTCGTTGCATGTGTCCAGCAGGAGGAAGTAGGGGAAAGCGTAGGCAGCCAGAAACACTACGCCGGCGCCATAGATCTTGAGACGGCCGAATCGGTCCGACAGCGCTCCGAATACCGGTTGCATGACGAGATCGACTGCTGCTCCGGCGATCAGGGCAGTGGTGGCCATGCTACGAGGCATATGCAGGGTGTCTGCAATGTAACTGAGACTGTAGACGGTGATCAGGAATAGCCCGACGTTGGATGCGATTTGCAAGACCGCGAGGAGGATTACTTTCCGCAGATCGTGCCGTAAGAGTTCGACGACAGGACGTTCGGCTATGGCGTCGCGGCGTTCGATCTCCCGGAAGACGTGGGGTTCTTCTACGGCCAACCGTATGTACAGGCCGATGGCCATCAAAACCAGGCTCACCAGGAACGGGACGCGCCATCCCCAGGAGTAGAACTGATCGTCAGATAGCTGCGAGACCAGGCCGAAAACTCCCCCCGACAACACTATTCCCGCAGGCACAGCGGATTGCGTTGTGCTGCCATACAAACCGCGTTTTCCGCTCGGTGCATGTTCCACGCTCATCAATACGGCGCCACCCCACTCACCTCCGACGGCAAACCCTTGGATGACGCGGCAGAAGATGAGCAAGACCGCTGCCCACATACCGATCTGACCTTGTGGGGGGATTGCGCCAATGGCGGCGGTGGAGACGCCCATTCCGAACAGCGTGATAATCAACATGCGTTTGCGCCCGAGTCGATCGCCGAAGTGCCCGAAGACGACGGCTCCGATCGGTCGCACGACGAACGCGGCAGCGAAGGTCGCCATCGAGACCATCAGCGCCAGGTGGCTGGACAGATCACTAAAGAAAACTCTGGGGAACACCAGGGCCGCCGCGGTGCCGTAGATAAAGTAGTCGTACCACTCGACTGTGGTGCCGATAAACGAACTCGCGGCCGCACGGATCGATCCTGAGTTTCCGCGTACGGAGCGAGGCGGTAACCGGTCCAGCGAGAGGTTGGTCATGAAAACCTGCCTAGGAGAGATGGCGGACATTCTTGACATGGCGCGGCCCGATAGCGATCGGCGCCGGGAGCTGTGTGACTCCGTGGATTACGGGTGAGTCGTCGGACTCGGATGGCGATGCACTTGACACGACGGGCCACTGACTATGCCAGTTATCAGAATTGGCGGCAGTCCGGCGGCAGAAGAACTTCGGGGTTGAGGAGGTGGCGCGGGTCGAGCGCCACCTTGATCCTGATCATGGTACGGAGGTCGTCTGGGGTGCGGCTGAGGTGAATCCACTGCGTCTTAGCGCGGCCGATCCCGTGCTCGGCGCTGATACTTCCTCCATATTTGACGACCATGTGGAAGACGGTATCGGTGATGGCGTCGGCCAGTGAGGTAGGTGAATTGACGATGTTGACGTGGATATTTCCATCAGCGAAATGCCCAAACAGGATCGGAGTGGAATCGGAAAAGTCTAGGGCCAACTTAACTGTCAGCGCGGCGACGAACGAGCTCATCGATGCCAGAGGTACCGACACGTCAAGTTTGATCACCGGAGTGGTGGACTCGCGGCCGATGCTTTCCGTGTGGCCTTCTCGCAGCTGCCAAAGCTTGCGGGCAGGGCCCGGTTCGATGACCGCATCATCAACGAGATCATCACTGACAGATAGGATTTCGAGGAGCGCGGCCTCGGCATCGCCGTGCGCGAAGACTTCCATCAGTACGTAGATCGGTGAAGCAGCTGGGAATGGCACCTGCCCCTTGGCGTGTCGGCATACCAGGTCGATACCGGCTGCAGTCATCAGTTCGGCTGCCTCAAGAATCAACCCGGCGCGACGGACCCGGTCGCACAACTCCAGTGCCGCATCGATACTGGCGACGCCGGCGACAACGACCTGAGTTTGCGCCGCGGGGGTCGCCAGCTTCATCAGCACCTTCGTGATCACGGCCAGTGTCCCCTCGCTGCCTGCCAACAGGCCTGGAAGGTCGTACCCGACGTTGTCTTTGATCAGGGGTGTCCACCGTCGCAGGATGGATCCATCCGCCAGCACGGCTTCAACACCGAGTAGCTGTGATCGGGCGTCCCCGTAGCGGATCATTCGTGCGCCACCAGCATTGGTCGCTACAATTCCGCCGAGAGTGGCCGAGTCCTTCGACGCGAGTTCGATTCCGAACCGTAACCCGTGAGCTGCCGCCGCTCGGTCGGCGTTGGCGACGGTCACGCCTGCCCCTGCCGCGATCGTGCGTTCGATCCGATCAATGGCCTCGATGCGATTGAGTCGCCGCGTGCTCAAGACGACCGAGCCGTGCGACGGAATACTGCCGCCAACGAGCCCCGTATTGCCTCCCTGCGGGATGACCGGCACATTCGCTCGATGCGATAGCGCCAATACCGCGGCAACCTCCTCGGTATTACCGGGGCGAACCACGGCCAGGGCTGCGCCTTCCCACCGACCGGTCCAATCGGTGACGTAACCGCTCACCTGGTCCGGATCAGTCAACACATGTGCCGGCCCAACGACGTCACGCAGCGAGTCCAGAAACAGATCCATATCATCCAAGATTCGCTCGCACACACGAGATGTAGTCACGCTCAGTCCTTCTATCAGTGGTGACGAGTAGTCAATACGCCATCGGAGCTCCCACACGCTGGCGCGACGGAGGTGCGCTTTGACGCCATTGAGTCGCCACGTGCTGACGACAACCAAGCCCTTTGCTCCGGCCGAGTCGCCGCGTGCTCACGATGACCGAGCCGTGCGACGGATAACTACCGTGAACGCGTCCGGTAATGCGTCCGTGCGGGATGATCGGCACGTTCGCTCGATGACATAGAGCGACCACCGCGGCAACCTCCTCGGTACTACCGGGGCGAACCACGGCCAGGGCTGCGTCTTCCCACCGACCGCTCCAATCGATGAGATAACCGGGCACCTTAGCCGGGTCAGTCAGTAGGTACGCGGCCCCGACGACGTCACGCAGCGAGTCCAGAAACAGATCCATATCATCCGAGAGTGGCTGCTGCACATGATTTATACTCATGTTCAATCCTTCTGTCAGCGGCGACACGTAGTCAAATATGCCGCCAGCTCCCACACCGTGGCGCGATGGGCGGCTGAGTAGATGCGCCTCGGTAGGAACCAATCCGCGTCACAGTTGACCTGTGCGCTCAGTATGGGTACATCATGGCGACCAACGAACCGCAGTGTCTAAGACCAATTAGCGAAATTAAGATCAGAGATACTTATAATTGCTGAGTGAATCTCAGGAGAGCGCGCTACTTGGTGACGCTCGCCGACGAACAGAACTTCACCCGCGCCGCTGCCAGCCTGCGTATCGCACAGTCTGCACTCAGCCAGCAGATCAAGGTTCTTGAACGTGAAGTGGGCGCCGTCCTGGTACAGCGCAAAGGCCCCAAATTCACACTCACCGCAGCAGGGCGTACCGCAGTAACTGAAGCTCGATTTCTTCTGCAGTCCGCCGACCGCGCTGTCGAACGAATCCGCTTGGCCGCCAATGGCTCACAGGGGCAGCTACGCGTCGCGTTCACGCGATCCTGGGCCGGCGGTATCGTCGCCAACCTCACCAGCGATTACCGAGCGAAGTTCCCTGGCGTCAACGTCATCGTCCAGCGCGGTCCGTCGGCTCAGAACCTCCAACTGGTTCGAACTGGCGTTGTCGACGCGGCATTCGTGCGGCCACCAATCGACGGCACCGAGCTCACCGTCATCGTGCTCGACTCCGAGCCGATCCTGGTGGCTGTCCCGTCAAGCCACCGTCTCGCCGCCCACACCGAAGTCCAACGCACGCAACTGATCGGTGAGCCAGTGGTGTTTTGGCCCCGGCAG
>DASXMT010000461.1:0-1556 GCA_036495505.1 Acidimicrobiales bacterium
CATCAGAACAGCATCCCATCGAAGCGAGCCCCGAGTGGGGACACTTCAGCCAGCCCAACTCGGATGAGGGCAATTCAGCCTGTCCAAACTGCACCAAATCCCTGAGGGTCCGCTGCTTCCTGCGACCGCTTGACCAGGCACAAGGACTACGCGGCGCCCAGCTTCGCGAAGGATGCTGAGATCCTTGTGCTGCGCCCAACATCCCGCGCTTCGTTACAAGCCATGCCCGGCTCTACCTGGTCCGACCGCGCCCTCATCGGGCTTCTCGCCAGGATCTTGCCACGCGAGATGCTGTTGACCGAGAAGGTATTCAGCTCCTGATGGCTGCGCTCGCAGTCCAGCTCAGTGGATTTCGGATTGTCGGATGTAGGAGCGATCCAGCTATCCCGCCGTTGAGTACCCCACATAGCTGGTCAGCCACGCTCCAGGCACGATTGCGTCCCAGCCGTTCTTCATGTCGGGAGTTCTTCGCCAGCGCTCTCACGCACCATGTAGATCGCGTACCAGTCCGGCCAGTCTGGGTCCGCCTCACCCGTCCGCTGCTCGTGCTTGCCGTGTGCTTCGGCCGCTCGCCTCAGGGCGCCGGCGAGGTCGGTCACGGACTCGTAATTGGTGGCCATCAATACCTCCTTCAGCGACCAGGAAGTCGCGTCTTGATCTCTTGGAGTAGCCAGCCATTGCCGTCCGGATCGCTGAAAGCAGCAAACGAGCCGTAATCGGCATGTTCCGGGGCCGGACCGCTCAGGCGTCCCTCGGACCGGGCGTGGTGGAAGACCCCTGTCACGTCGTGGAACGTTTCGCTGACGTCGACCCCCCGCCCGATCAGGTCTGCACGGGCCTCGTCGATGTCGAAGACCGTGAGCTGCAGGCCCTCGGATGAACCGGGCGGGGCTGCCGTGACCCCTTTGCCGAAAATGATTGAGCAGGCGGAACCCGGCGGTGTCAGCTGCACAACCCGGTAGCCATCGTCGACCGCCAGATCGGCGTCGATCCGCCACCCGAGCGTCTCGTAGAAACGTTTCGCCCGATCGACATCCGAGACAGGCACGACCACCACCTCGAGCCTCAACTCTCCAGCCTTTACCGGCGGGCTACCAGTTTTGCCTTCGCTGCTCGCCTCTACGCTCATCTCGGCCTCCATCCGTTGGTGGTGTTTACACGGCGACGCGGGCCCGGCCACTCGCGCTACGCGCAACAACGGCGCCTGCAAGACCTCTGGGTGCCCACATGGTCGTTCATTGACCGACGACGCTCTTGGTCACGGCTAATTGTCCTCTCAATCGGGTGGAAGTCAAGGTCCTGTCGATGAGCGCTATCTACGAGGCCCGGCGATCATAAGTCCCGCATCTTTACCCGATTGACCGCATATACCTGTGGCCTTCGCCCCCGATCTGCCGAGTCTGGAGGACTGGTGCCGAAGATCGAATCGCACATGGGCAACGCTCCATGTCGCCGGACTACCTCCCGCGTCAACAGGTACCGGTGCCTGAACGGAGTGGCCGCTAAAGCCGCGTGGGCATCAGTATCGATTCCGCTGTCACCCCGAGCCGCGCAGC
>DASXMT010000462.1:0-6936 GCA_036495505.1 Acidimicrobiales bacterium
GGCACGGGTCCATCCCATGACGCCCCTCTGGTGGGTGCGAGTCCATTTGCAACCGTCTCTGCCGGTTCAACGCCCAATGCCGCGTCGGTCGAGCGGTAAACCTCACGGAACTAGCGCCGTCGTCCCGGCGCGGGAACGTACCTACCATGGCTCTCCACTTCCCCCGACCGCTCTGGTCGAACCAGCCCCTCGCCAACGGCCGCCCCGTGAGCATCGGGTTGGCGTCTTGGGTTCCATCCATCGCCAGGGTCGAGGCGATGGCCCCCGATACGGACCCGTGTCACCAGACGTACCAGTCGTCCTCGCGACTGATCACTCGTCGAGGGCTCCAAGTCACCCTCGGCTGGTTGTGGTTCCTCGACGCCCTATTGCAGCTGGAGGCCCCGAACTTCGCTCGGGACTTTCCGCTTGGTGATCTGGCCCAATCGGTCATGGGCGCCCCGGGATGGGAGAACCGAGTCATCTTCTCGAGCATCAGCCCCTTCGTGGCCCACTGGCCCTGGTGGAACTTGGCGTCGGCGTTGCTGCAGGCCACGATTGGCATAGCCCTGATCCTCGGGTACGGAGTCCGCACCGCGTTGCTCGTCTCCACGGCGTGGTCGGCCGCCATCTGGCTGATCGGAGAAGGACTGGGCATGTTGCCGACCGGTTTCGCCATGGCCCTTTTCGGCGCTCCAGGCGCGGCGGTGCTGTACGGGGTGTTGGCCGGCTTGGCGTGGCCTGGCAAACAGGGCTGGTCTGTACCTGATGTGGCCAGGCGCCCATGGGCGGCCTGTTGGTCGGTCTACTGGATCGGAGCAGCCGTGCTGCAGCTGCCCTTCGTCTATGCGACGGGCCAAGTCTTCCGGGCCGGATTTAAAGAATCCTCGAATGGGCAGCGGGCGTTCCTGGCGCGGGCCTCCGACGGCGTGGCCGATGTCGTTCTCCACCATCCGGCCGTAGCGGCCCTTGCTCTCGGCCTGGTGGAGCTGTCGGTCGCGGTGGGCCGGTTGCTCGATGGCCACCACCCCCGACGTTGGCTGGGATTGGGTATCGGGATCTCGGTCGTCTTCTGGGTGGTCGGGCAAGGGCTTGGTGGGTTGCTGAATTGGGGTGCCACCGATCCGGGCACTGCACCGTTGGTCATCTTGTTGGCTCTGGTGGCGTGGCCCCGCCGCTCGCTTGGACTGCACAGCCAACCGGGCCCGGTGCCCATGCTTTTCCTCCCGACCACCCCGGAACCATCCGGTTCCGCCCTGGCTCCGAACAAGTGATATGAACCAAGCACAACCACTGGAGGGTCGCGGAGCAGATGCTCGGACATCGGGCGCGTCGGGGCGGATGGTCAGCCTGATGGGCTCGCCGGGTCCGATCGTGGGCGTGCTGGCATGGTCCGGTGCTGTTCTGTTGGTGCTGTCCGCGGTCATACATCTCCATCTGTGGTCACAGAGCTATCAGCACATCCCGACCATCGGCCCACTCTTTCTGATCCAGGGGATCATTGGCATCGTCCTGGCCGTCCTAGTCGCGGTATTCCGGCGACTGGTGGTGTTGGTTGGGGCCGCACTCTTCGCCATCGGTACCATCGGCGGTCTGCTGCTCTCCGTGTACGTCGGTCTGTTCGGCTTTCAGGACAGCCTCAGTGCCCCCTACGCCATGACATCATTGATCGTCGAGTCAATCGCCTTCGTGGTGTTGGCCGGGGCGGCTGCGTTGACGCTGATCCTGCGCCGCGAGGTTCTGATCCACGGTCGACCCACTGTCATTCCCGTCCCATGACCCCGACACATTTCCCATGGAACCCTTTGGTTCGCTAAGCCCACGCCAAACCCTGTTGTGCGCTTCGGGGAGTCGACGGCAGTGTCCACGTCCTCTGGCGGCTTTCAGTTGCTGTTGACGATCCGCTCCGCATTGCCGGGGCAGATTGATTGACGATCGGTGCCGCTGATCGGGACCGATTCGACGGCCCACCGCTTGCTGATGAAACTGGTAGGGATAATCGACAGCGGAGGATGCGATCTGATCCTGCAGGACAGGCTCCCACTAATCTCGTCAGTCATTTTCAGCCACCCGGGGTGCTCTCCACGGGATCACGGTACCGGCAAATACCCAATTTTGAGTATTTACCTCCACCCAGCCCCTTCCTTAGGCTCCCTACATAATACAATCGGGGGGGGTCAAATGAAGTTCACAAAAGTGGCGGTGGCTGCAGCTGTTCTTGGAAGCACCTTGCTCGGAATAACCGCGGCGGGCGCGGCTAGCCCCCCTCAAGCTGGCACGATCTACGTCTCGGTGGCACCGAACAACTCAGCGACCTACCCGATCGTGATCGCCGGAGCAATCGCCGACTACGGCAAGGCAACAACAATCGACCAGAACGGCAAGGTCGACCCCAATGGCAACTACGTCAAGATCGCGCTGAAGCAGGGCGGTTTCGAAGTCAACACCACTGACCTCAATAAAGAAGCAAACTCGACGTCTCCAACAGTCAACAACACGACGAACTGCTCATTCTCCTTCACGGTGTCCAACCCAATTACCATCTTCAATGGCTCAGGTGCATACAAGGGGATCGCCGGGACGCTCGACATGACTGAGAGTTTCGTAGCGATTCTGCCTCGCAACACCAGTGGCAAGAACAAGGGTCAGTGCAATGAGGGTAACGGCAAACCGGTTGCCTCTAGTGGGATCATTAGCGGTTCGGGAAAGGTCAGCTTCAGCTAGGCCTGATTCCACATCAGGCCGCTGCACTCCGCCAGCTCGGGATGTTGCTTTCCGGCGAGTTGCCGATGGTCGCTGCACATCTGCTTGTCTGAGGTGCATGGTGACCACGGCAAGGTCGTGCGACCCTCACTGGAATTAGCCGGGGGTCAGCGGTCGTCCTGGCCGGCGCCGGTCGTTTCGTATTCCTCGACCCTTGCCTGCATGAGCGCCTTCAGAAGCTGGGTTGGTAGCTCTCGGCTATAGGGGAGCTTGATGAAGCCCTCACCGGCCTCATAGCCAGCGCCCTCAACCGCGGCCTTCTGGGTGGCGAAGAACGGTGGCGAGAACCGCAGCGAGCAGTGGTTCTTGAAGTTCTGAAGCGTCCACAGATTGGTCTTCTCACCTCGGACGTACACCGGCAGGTTCCACTTCAGGTCCTCCCGGGCCTTCGGGTCAGCGTCGAGGCTTAGCTCCCTGAGCGCCTCGAGGTGCGGCCGCTGGACGTCGTTGAGTTGTGCGAAGAAGTCATCGACGCTAGTCCGCTTCGGCATAGGCATAGCCTGAGCGTACCCCCCTACAGCGACGGGAAGGCCACGCGAGCCACCGCTTACCGCCGGGCTGCTCTGGCGAGCATGCCATCGCTGGCGACCAGCCGGCGGGTCCCGATTGTCTTGAAAGAGTGGTTATGGCTTAGTGCAACTCACTGAACGCTCGATCCTTGTCACTGCGTGGCTCTCGTGGAAGTCCGAGCACCCGCTCGCCCAAGGAGTTGCGCTGGATGTTGTCGGTGCCGCCTCCGAGTCTGGACATCCACTGGTTCAAGAACGCCGTCTCCCAGATGCCGTCATCAGGCGCAGCATCGTCGGCCAGCATCCCGTGGGCGCCGAGCAGCTCCATGAACAGCTCGGCGGTGAGGCTCATGTGCTGGGAAACGAACAGTTTGGAGGTGGATGCCTCTGGACCAGGCAGACGACCCTTGGAGAGGGCGGTCTGCACGCGGTAGTTCATGTAGCGGAGGAGTTCCAACCGCGTGTAGAGGTCTGCCAGGTGCTGGCGGATCAACGGGTCGGTGCTGGCCCCACGACGACGAGCCAAGTCCAGGACGTGCCCGATGGTGAAGCCCTGCCCTGTGCCGCCGATGAGCGCTCGCTCGTAGCCCATGGTCGTGTGAGCCACAGCCCATCCGCCATCGACCCCTCCCACCACGTTGGCGGTGGGGATGACGACATCTGTCAGAAAGACCTCGTTGAAATGGGCGCTCCCTGTGATCTGGCGAAGCGGACGGACCTCGATTCCAGGGGTGTGCATGTCGACGAGGAAGTAGGTGATGCCCTTGTGCTTAGGGGCGTCCGGATTCGTCCGAGCGATCAGGATTCCCCAATCACTGTATTGAGCACCCGATGTCCACACCTTCTGACCGTTCACAACGAACGCGTCCCCGTCGCGCTTGGCGCGAGTCTTCAGCGCGCCGAGGTCCGATCCGGCGTCGGGCTCAGAGAACAGCTGGCACCATACCTCCTCCCCCCTCAGCATGGCAGAGAGGTAGCGGTGCTTCTGTTCTTCGGATCCGTGGGCGATGAGGGTCGGTCCTGCCATGCCGATCCCGACGGCGAACGCTCCGACCGAGACGTCGTACCTGGCCATCTCCTGGTTGAAGATGGTTTGGTGCCAGGCACTGTCGCCCCGTCCGCCGTATTGGGCGGGCCAGGTAATAGCACCCCAACCCCCCTCGAAGAGCGCGTGCTGCCAGTGGCGGCACCGGCGAACGTAATCGGGATGCATGGGGTTTCGGGACCAGTTGTCCAGGCCCGTTCTGACCTGTGCATGGTCCTCGAGCCACGCCGACACCTCGCGCCGGAAGGCGACATCCTCCTCGGTGTCGTCAAAATCCATCGTCACATCACCGGTGAGACGGCCATCGGTTCAGGAGTACACCGGGAGCTTCGTGGGGCCCCGGACGGTACTGGTGTAGAGCAGGACCGCGTGCTCCCGGTCAACCTGCCACTCAGGCCACCGCGCCAGTGTTTCCTCCAAGCCGATACGGCCTTCCATCCGAGCCAGAGCCGCCCCCAGGCAGAAGTGGATGCCATAGCCGAAGGTCAGGTGGAGGTCGACCTTGCGGTGGATGTCCAAGGCGTCGGGGTGCGGATACTTGCGTTCATCCCGCGCCGCCGACCCGGTCAGCAACACGGCCTTCGAGCCGACCGGGAGGGTGACGCCGTGCAGGCTGACCTCCTTGGCCACCCATCGGGCCTGCACCGGCGACGGCGGCTCGAAACGGAGGATCTCCTCGATGGCGTTCGGGATGAGCGAGAAGTCCTGGGCCAGCTCGGCCCGTTGGTCCGGGTACTGCGGCAGAACGCTGGCCACCCAACCGAGGTGCCGGGCCACGGTTTCCGACCCGGCGGCGAACAGGAGGAGGCCGAACCCGGTCAGCTCGTCGCCGGTCAGGCGCCGGACCTCACCGGTCTCGTCAGTGATCTCGGCCTGGGCCAACTCGGTGAACATGTCGTCCCTGGGATGGTTACGTCGCTCGGCGAACTGGCCCCCGAGGTACTCGAACAGTTGGAACATGGCCTTTTGGGCCACCTCCCCGGTCATGCCCAGCCCCGAATCGTCAATGACGAACATGTCGTCGATCAGATGCCGCAGCCCCTCTTGGTCCTGTTCGGGCACGCCCAGGAGAGAGGAGATGATGGTGGGGGGAAGGATGGCGGAGAAGTCCTGTACGTAGTCGAAGAGACCGGAGCCCACGTGAGGGTCGAGCAGCCGGGCGCAGACCTCCCTGATGCGCTCCTCGAGCATGGACATCCGCCGGGTCGTGAAGGCCCGCGAGACCAGCCGGCGCAGGACCGTGTGCTTGGGTGGGTCCAGATTGATGAACATCCCCGTATCCATGGGCTCCGCCGACATCAGATCGAGAGTGGTTCCGTGGCTCGAGCTGTAGGTCTCCACGTCCTTGTGGGCCCGCTCGATGTCGCCGAACCGGCTCAGCACCCAGAAGTCGTACTTGTCATTGTGGTACACGGGTGACTCGTCCCGCAGCCGCTTCCAGAGCGGGTACGGGTCGTCCCTGAGCTCCGGGCTGAATGGATCCCAGTAAAGGTCGGTCACGGATGTCCCCCAGCTTCGCCAGTTTGAGCTTAGAGCCCCGTCAGGCCGCCGCGCCGGGACGGGAGAAGAAGAAGTTCTCGGCGTTGCCGTAGAGGTAATTGTCCAGCACGTCGGGAGGAAGCTCGAGGGCGGACGCCTCGGTGATCGTCCTGGTCATCGAGAGCACGGGTGAGTCGGAGGCGAAGATCACCCGGTCCGGGCCGCGGCTTCGCATGAAATGCAACAGCGCCTGGGGGAGCCGCCTGGGCGACCATGCAGACGTCATGAGGCGCAGGTTTCCGTACTTGATCATGAGTCGAATGGCGACGTCCCACCAGGGATCGGCCCCGTGGATCATGGACAGCTTGAGCTCCGGGAAATAGCAGCAGACCCGGTCCAAGTAGATGGGGTTCTGCACCTCGCCCGGGAGTGGGGGACCTGGGAGCCCGGTGTTCATGCACAGCGGGATATCGAGCTCGCAGCATTTCGTGTAGAGCGGAAAGTAGACCGAATCAGTAGGCGGATAACGCCCGTCCCCCAAGAAACTGGGGCCAACGGAAATGTAGGCCACCGGGTTGTTGGCCACGAACGACTCCAGCGCCTTGAGGGTCGGCATGGGCTTGAGTAGGTTGTGGCCGCCGAGCCCCAGGCTGAACCGGTCCGGGCGGGCCTCCACGAACTCCTCCGCCCGCTTGGACGGCTTGGTGATGTTGGTTAGCAGGACCGCCCGGCACACCCCGTGGGCGTCCATCTCCTCGAGCATCTCAGGCAACTCACGGCTGCGCATATTGAAGCTGGACTTGAAATAGTCCTCCTTCACCCGGATCATCCAATCCGGTTGCACGAGATCTCCCATATCGACGTTGCACAGACAGTCGTGGACTCGTTCGACCGTCGTCACGAGGAACTCCGTTGCAGCGTCGGCTCGATGGGCACGGGATCGAAACGCACCGGCATGGCCTCGAGCCCACTGGAGAAGTTCGATGCCCGGCGGGGCAGCACATCGCCGTTGGCCAATTGGATATCGGGCAGGCGGCGAAGCAGCTCGCTGAACATCACCTTGACCTCCAACCGGGCTAACGAGGCCCCCAGGCAGTAGTGCCGTCCGAACCCGAAGGCAATGTGGGGGTTGGGCTGGCGGCGGATATCGAAGTCCTGAGG
>DASXMT010000463.1:0-2486 GCA_036495505.1 Acidimicrobiales bacterium
GTGAAGTAGGCCGGGATGCTCGGCGAGTCCGTGGGCGGGTTGGTGGGCAGCAGGACGGGCGGGCGCGGCGACTGGTTGAAGTCGAAGTCCTTGGTCATGTTGCCCAGGATGCCGGCGTCCTCCCGGACGTCGGGCCTCGGATCGGGCCGCTTGTCCGTCTTTGGGTTGATCCGGGAACCACCCAGGAAGTCGTCCTCGATGAACTTCAGGTAGGCGTCGCTCGAGAGGGTCTGGTGGTCGACGTAGCCCGTCTTGGCGTAGGGCGAGATCACCATGGCCGGAACCCGCAGTCCGTAGCCGTTCTGGTCGACCGGGGGCGGCACCACGTGGTCGTAGAAGCCACCCCAGTCGTCCCACTGCACGAAGATGGCGGTCGAGTCCCAATCGGGGCTCTTCATGGCCGCGTTGACCACCGCGGTGACGTACGCCTGGCCCTGGTGGATGCTGGCCGGCGGGTGCTCGCTGTCAGCCTGCGAAGGGGTGACCCACATCACCGATGGCAGGGTCCCGGCCTTGGCCTCGGTGAAATAGTTGTTCAAGGGCTGAATGTTCCGGATCTGGTGGTCCTTCTGGACGTCCTCGAAGATGGGAAGGGGATTCCAGATGCCCGGGGTCAGGTAGCTCTGCGCCACCGGTGGGCAGCTCAGAGCGCCGTCGTTCTCGCAGTCGGGCTGGTCCCCGGTCTGTACGTAATAGGCCCACGAGACGTGCTCGTTGTAGAGGAGCCAGGTGATGTCCGTCCAAGCGTTGGTGACGTCGGCGGTCCCCTTGTTGATGGCCTGGTCGACGTACTGCTGCATCTGGGCCGGTGTGTAGGGGCCCTGGATCTGGTTCACGCAGCTCGAGGGGGCCGGACTCGAGCATTTGGCCGACCATCCCGACACCAGGTAGAGGTGGTCGGGAAGTGACCACGATTTCACGGGCTCGAACATGTGGTCGTCGAGCACGAAGTCCTTGGCGTAGGTCCAGTAGTTCGGGATCTCCCCCGACGTGTGGTAGCCCATGACATCGGGGGTGGCCGAGTTCGAACAGGCCGGATCGGTTGTATTGAGACAGCCCTTCTTCGCTTTGCTCGCCTCCGTGATGAACCCGTCCATCAGCCCGCCGTTGACGTCCGCCCTGGCGCTGGGCTCGTTGTGCGGACCGCCGCCGTTGACGTCGGCGGTGTCGTGGTACGGCTTCTGGCATCCGCCTGCCGGCTGGGGCAGGCACGCGGTGGGCTGCCCGTTCTGCATGGGGATACCGTCGGCGCCGGGGTAGGTCCCGAAGTAGCTGTCGAAGGAGCGGTTCTCCTGCTCGATGACGATGATGTGCTTGATCTTGTGGATGCCGGTCGGGACGATGTAGTGGCCGCTAGGACCCCCGACCACCCGTTCACGAGGGGTGGCCGCTTGCGGCGTCCCGCTGCTGCAGGCGCTGAGTCCCAGCGCCAGGACGGCGAGGCTGCCGAGGGTAATGGCCGCGGCTCTTCGCCTAGGGGCATGCGAACGAGAGTCTGATCCTCGGGTCATGAGTCTTTTCCTTTCGAGGTGGCGGTGAGGTGGAGAGCTGCGGGCGTCGACGAGGCGACCCACGCCGTGCCGTCGGCGGGGTAGAAGTTGCTGTCATAGCCCCCGTAGTAGATGCGCCGGTCACCAAACGGTGAGGGCGTGATGGTTCGAATGGAGACGAGTGCCTGACCGGACAGGATCGGCTTGCTCACCTCACCGGCAGGGGCAACATCCGCCCCGCTCAAACAGCGCAGGGCGTAGAACGGAGTCTTGGCGTCGTTGCGGATGGCGAAACAGGCGGCGGCGTCGAACGTTGCCACCCCATTGGCCGTCGGTCCGCACACCCGGGTGGAAGGACAACCGCCCAGGTACGCATGCTCGATGCCGAAGAGCTGTCGGTCCACCCCATCGATCTTCACGGTCGTGAAGTTGTTGTAGGCGGCGATCACGTAGTCGATGGATCCCGTGCCGGTGGCTGAGACAGTTGTGCCCTGGGCGGCCAACATGTACCTGAGGGCGGGAATCGGGGCGAACTCCAACACAGGGGTCAGACCGCGTAGTCCGTCACCGGGTCCGGCGCTGGCCGGATCGTCGAGCTGGCCCCGGGGCAGGTGGTCGATCCGGTAGACGTCCCAATTGCCTTCGGTGGAGAGCAGCAGGGATGGGGAACCAAGGTGGGTGATGCAGCTCAGGCCCCGGAGCCCGCTGTTGGAGACTCCCACCGGTGGCTCCTGGTAGAGCAATACCCAGCGGGCCACTCCCGGGGGAAGGCCGTCGTCGTTTCGACGGTAGAGCTTGGTGTCGATCGTCACGTAGAGCGATCCAGCGCAGTTGGCAAAGCCGGTGACTTTCTGCGTCGGCACCCCGGGCGCACCCCGCTGTTCGGTCAGCTCGGGCGTGGAGTCGAATACCAGCGTGTGCCTGGCCTTGGACCACGTAGCCCGCAGGATCCCCGTCGGCACGGCGCCGGCATATACCGACCACACGCCGTTGGTC
>DASXMT010000464.1:0-3368 GCA_036495505.1 Acidimicrobiales bacterium
CTGCCCGCGCCGGCGTTCAGGCGCTGCTCGACGCGGCACTGACCAAAAGAACCGGGGCGCCAAAGCGACGCTGATGTGAACCGGTCCGACATCCGGTCGTCATTGGAATCAGCCCAGTGCACGGTCGAGGTTGTACGCAGCACTGATCAACGACAGGTGGGTGAGGGCCTGCGGGAAGTTGCCCTGTTGCTCTCCGGTCTGGCCGATCTGCTCTGCGTATAGTCCGACGTGGTTGGCATAGGTGAGCATATTCTCGAAGTAGATCCGAGCTTCATCGAGCCGGCCGGCTCGAGCCAACGCCTCGACATGCCAGAACGAACACACGGTGAAGGTTCCCTCCTGACCTCGGAGCCCGTCCGGACTGGCTTCCGGGTCGTAGCGGTAGACCAACGAGTCCGAGACCAAGGTCTTGCCGAGCTCGTCCAACGTGGACAACCACTTCGGATCGGTGGGGGAAATGAATTTGGCGAGCGGCATCATCAGGACGGCGGCATCGAGCACAGCGCTGCCTTCGTGCTGAACGAATGCTTGACGCTCGTCCGACCAGCCCGCCTCCATGATGCGGGCGTAGATCTCATCTCGCACACGGCCCCAATGCCCCTGATTGGCGGGCAAGCCCCGATGAACCGACATCCGGATGGCCCGTTCGACAGCCACCCAGCACATGAGGCGGGAATATAAGAACCGCTGGCGGCCCCCCCGGGTCTCCCAAATTCCTTCATCGGGCTGATCCCAGTTGTCACAGACCCAATCGGTTCTCGCCCTGATCGCCTCCCACTGGTCGGAGGAGATGGGCTGTGCCCATTTGTCGTAGAGATAGATCGAATCCATGAGCTCGCCATAGATATCAAGCTGGAGCTGACCAGCCGCGCCGTTCCCTACTCGTACCGGGGCCGAACCTCGGTAACCCTCGAGATCTGGCAGCTCGCGCTCGGCCAGGTCCACCCGTCCGTCGATGCCGTACATGACCTGCAGGGGTCCACGTGGGCCCCCGTCGGGAGCAGCGCACCGGGTCAGGAAGTTCATGAATGCAGTGGCCTCGTCCTCGAATCCGAGCCGGAGGAGCGCGTAGACGCAGAATGCGGCGTCCCGGATCCATACATAGCGATAATCCCAGTTCCGTTCGCCCCCGATCTGTTCCGGAAGGCTCGTGGTCGGCGCGGCGACGATCGCTCCGGTAGGGGCGTATGTCAACAGCTTGAGCGTCAGCGCGGACCGATGGACGACCTCCCGCCAGCGCCCCCGATAGCGCGAGGCGGAGAGCCAGTCCCACCAGTAGCGCACCGTCGCCATCAGCTGGTCGAGCGTCTCGTCTTTTTGGCCGACCCTGAACTCGGTCGAAGAGGTGACCTGCTCCAAGGAAAAGACGGCAACCCCACCCTCTTCCAGGGTGAACTCAGTGACCGCGTCGCCCTCGTCGATCGCCAACGGCTCGGTGGAACCGAGATAGAGCGACAGCTCGGGCGAGGTGAAGAGCACACCATCTTGAACCGCCGAGACGGTATGGGGATCAGAGCCGAAGTTGAATCGGGGGGCTGCCCGCATTCGGAACGGCATCCTCCCCCGTACGCACTGCACCCGCCGGATCAGCTGCTGTCCACCACCCGTCGATGGGTCCTGCAGCAACATGAAATCCTGCATCTCGCCGACTCCCCCTTCGGCGAAGAATCTGGTCATGAGCACATTCGTGTCGGGAAGGTAGAACTGTCGCGTGCGGGCTGGGACAGCAGCCGCCAGCGCGAAGGAGCCGCCTCGACTGGCGTCGAGGAGAGAGCCGAAGACGCTCGGCGAGTCGAACGCGGGGCAGCAGAACCAATCGATGGTTCCGTTGGTCCCGACGAGGGCGACGCTATGGAGATCCCCGACGAGGCCGTGCTCGGCAATCGGCAGGTATTCACCGGCCGACCCTGGACTATCGGTCGGCAATTCGACCTCCATGACGCGAGAGACCCGAGGAGGCCACCAAGGCTCAGCTGTGGTAGCTGCCGTTGAGGTACTCCTCCACCAGCCCTGGATGGGTGGGAAGCCAACCGAGTTCAGATCGTGCCCTGGTCGCTCGTGTGCCTTGGTCCAGTAGCAGGACCTCGGCGAAGTAGTCGCCGAGTCTGGCCCGAGCTTCCTCATCCGAGCCGGGGACCGCCCCGGGAGCGCCGGCGGCGGCGGCGGCGGCCTCGGTCAGTTCAGCGTCGGTGGGATCCATCCCGTTCCCGACGACGTAGCGGCCCTTGGCGGAGTCACTTTCCAATACCCGACGGAAGAGATCGGCCAGGTCCGCGACGTGGACGGTCGCCCAATGCTGCTGACCGGTACCGAGCATGACCAAGTTGCCGGCGGGGTCGCGGGGAGAGCCGAGGACCAGTCCGGGGACCCCTCCTCCGCCGTCACCGTAGGCGACGCCGGACGTAATGACGACGCCGCGCATACCGCCCGCATCCAGCACTCGACGCTCGATCGGCTCCTTCCACGACACCATCGCCGGCGCGTCGTACGGCGAGTCCTCGGTAATCGAGGTATTGGCGCCGTAGATCCACAGGCCGCTGATGTGGAGATAGGGCTGGCCGGTGCCATCGAATGCCTCAATTGCTGCGTCGACCACTGCGGAGTCCAGGTCCGCGCTGGTGGCGTCTCCCGGACTGGCGGTGTGGATGGCGCCGTCCGAGGCGCCGAAAGCGTCGACCACAGCAGGTCGATCGTGGAAGTCGACGACGGCTGCGGTCGCGCCCTGAGCAGCGACCGTTTGGGCCTGGGCGTCGTTCCGCACGAGTGCCGTCACGTCGTGCCCGGCGGCCTGTAGCTCCCTGAGGATGTGGGAGCCGATGAACCCTGTCGCGCCTGTGAGTGCCACGTTCATGTCTGGTTACCTCCTGATTTGATGTGGTCGAGTGGGGGCGAATCAAGTTGGGCTGGAACTGCCGGTCATTCGAGCCGGGCAGAAAGAAAGACGGCCTTTCCGCTGCCGAAGCGGGATCTGGTCCACCACGACGTGTGGGTGGGCGTTGGCATGTTTGGGCGACGGCCTCCCGTCACCGTTGCTCGGAGACGTCGGCGCAGCCTCGACCGTGACCGCGGCAACCCCCAACCCGAGTGCTGCTACCGAGACTGAACAGGAACATCCTGAGACTCCATCGCCTGGCTTTTACGTGCGTAGTAAAATTGACACTACAGAGGATGACTTGCTGTGTCAAGTGATTTCCCTCAGCGAGGGTCCGGGGTTTTTCCAGTTAGCCGAGGTTACGTGCCTAGTCCCGGGTGAGGGAGGGAAGCACGGCAATGTTAGTTACTTGACGTGGTAAGTCAGGAGCTATCATTCGGGGATGACGCGATCTACACCGAGCGACGACGACTCAGGCGTCGAGTGGCTCACCGCT